>JBAVQT010000433.1:0-4495 GCA_049694295.1 Candidatus Acidiferrales bacterium | reverse complement strand
GTGGCCCATGCGAGTAGGCGCGGATGCCACGGTAGTGCCGGCGGAGCGCCGCGTGGTCAGCACCATTCCCGGCGGCGTCGTCCAGCGCGTCTTCATACACGAAGGAGATCTGGTGCAGCCCGGCCAGCAGCTCGCCAGCCTCGATGACAGTCAGGATCGCGTGCGGCTGGCCGAGGCCCAGGCTGCATTGTCCCAGGCCCGGCGCGAGTTGGCCGAAGCTGAATTCCGAAACGATCCCGCCGCCGCGGGGCAGGCCAAGCTTCGCGCCGACCTGCACGCCACGGAAGTACGGAACGAGCAGGATCGCGTTGCCGAATCGGAAATGCGCGCGCCCATCGCCGGGATTGTCGTCACGCCCAAAGTGGAAGAAAAAACCGGAACGATGCTGCGTCCCGGCGACCCGTTCTGCGAAATCGTCAGCCAGGATCGCATGGCCGCGCAAATGAGCGTGGACGAAACCGACCTGGGGCTGGTCCACGCTGGCGGCCGCGTGGCGCTTAAGCTCAACGCATACCCCACGAAAACGTATGCGGGAATCGTCGAACGCGTCGGCGCCCAAACTCGCTCCGACGCCGGCGAACAATATTTTCTGGTGCGCGCCATCTTTGATACGCCCGGTGGCGATGTGCGCGATGGTATGGCGGCACGCGCGCGGATTCATGCGGGCGGCGGCTGGTTTCACAGCGGCTGGTATCCGGTGGGCTACGTGCTCCTTCGCGCGCCATTTCGCTGGACGTGGGAAAAAATATGGAGCCTGCTGCCGTAGGAGAGAAAGAATGAAGATGAAACGCGCGACCTGGCTGCTGGCAGCCCTCGCAATGGCTGCTGCGGGCTGCGATAACTCGACGGTGGCGCAGAATCCCAATGCCGCGAGTCACGCCGCGGCCGCCCCGGCAGCTGCAACTAACGGCGCAACGAGCGGATCGTTGAATCGTCCTCCATCAGCTCCGTCGAGTGCCGCGAGCGGCCCAGCAACCGGCCCCGGCGACATTCTCAGCGTTCTGTCGGTCGAGCATCAAGTGGATGTCTCCGCCCCGGTGGATGGAGTGGTCGTCTCCGTGGCGAAAGATGAAGGAAGCGGCGTGAAAGCCGGCGATGTCCTCGGCCAATTGGACGATCGCAGCCTGCAGCTCGAGCTGGTGAAAGCCAAGGACGATTTGCAGGTTGCGCAAAACAACGTGCAATACAAAGCCTCGGAACTAAAAGCCAAAAAAGCCGCGCTCGACCGGCAGAAACTCTTGCGCGCCGACGGTCTCTCGAGCCAGGCCGATCTCGAGCAGGCCGAGTTCGAAGCCAAGGCCGCGGAATTCGATATGCACGGTTGGGAAGCGATGTCGGAAAGTAGCGAGGCGCAAATTCATTCCCTCGAATTGCAGATCGACCGCATGAAAATCCGCGCGCCATTTTCCGGCGTGGTCGTGCAGCGCTACGTGCGCGAGGGCCAGACCGTCCAGAAAAACGACAAATGTTTTCGCGTCAGCCAGCTCGCCCCGTTGCAAGTCGCCTTTCAGGTGCCGGAATCCTCGGCTCGCCGCCCCGAGCGCGGCGCACTCGTCGGCCTGGAGTTGGCTGAAACTTCCGGTCGCCCGCTCGAAGCGCGCATCGTGAAGATCAGCCCCACGGTAGACCCCGCGAGCGACAGTTACAACGTCACGGCGCAATTGACCGGCCCCGGAATTTCGGATCTGCGCCCGGGGATGGCCGTGCGTGTCACTTGGCCCGCTACGCCAGCGGCGCCGAAACCCTAGCGTACGAACGATGCGATTCGGCCCCACCAGCCTGCAAGTCTCCAGCGTCCTCGCCAAAGGACTGCGCCGTCCCAAGCTGCGCTCCGAAATTCGGATCAGCGAACAGACCGTCGCCGGCGAGACCAGCTATGTCATCAAGGTCCACGAAACCAACTCCTACAATCGCTACGGCGCCACCGAATACGAACTGCTGACCTTGTGCGATGGCACGCGCACTGCCGCGGAAATTGCCCAGGAAATGACTGGGCTCCATCCCGATTCCCCGCTCAACGAACCCGAAGTGCTCGAGTTCATCGAAAGCGTCGATGCCGCGATGTGGGATCGCCCGCTGGGAGAAAAAAACCTGGCGGTTCTCGAGCGCATTCGCGACGAACGAAAAAGCCGCGTCGATCAATCCAGCGTTCTCTACATTTCCTTCAAGGCCTGGGACCCCGACAAAACCCTCGCCAGGCTTGATCCCTATCTGGGCTGGATGTTCACCCGCGGGTTCGTGGTGTTTTCGATTTTCATTTTTCTCGTGGCCGCGTATCTCCTGGCCGGCGACTGGTCCCGCGTCCAGCAGGACACCTCTTCGCTCTACACCTTTGCCGGAAAATCCGCCTACGACATCTGGGCCTTCTGGCTGATTCTGCTGGGACTCGGCGCCATCCACGAATTCGGCCACGGCCTCACCTGCAAGCATTACGGCGGTGACGTCCATCAGATGGGGTTTCTGCTCATCTATTTCACTCCCGCATTTTTCACTGACACCACGGACATTTTGCTTTTTCAGAGCGGCGCGCCCCGCCAATGGGTGATTTTTGCCGGCATCTGGATCGAGCTCGTGGTCTGCGGCATCTCCGCCGTGATTTGGCATTTCACTCTTCCCGGAACGCTCTTCAACGATCTCGCCTACAAAACCATGCTGCTCAGCGGAATTCAGGGCGCGTTTCTCAACCTGAATCCGCTGATCAAAGCCGACGGCTACTATGCGCTCTCGCAATTTCTCGATATCGACAACCTGCGCGAAGAGGCTTTCGAATATTTGCGCGCCTGGACCAGAAAATATTTTCTCCGCCAGGATGTCGAGCTGCCGGTAGCCACCCGCCGCCAGCGCAGAATTTTTCTGATCTTTGGCATTGCCGCCGTGATTTACAGCGTCAGCTTGATCGGCATCGTCCTGCTTTTCGTCAACAACGTCCTGGTCAGCAAATTCGACGACTGGGGATATCTGCTGACGGCGGCCATCGTCTATTTCTTCGCGAGAAAAGGACTGCGCCAGGCCTGGCCTCGGGTGCAAGCCTGGGCGCGGAGCCAGCGGGAGGCCTACATGAAATGGAAAATGACGCGGCCGCAGCAAGCCGGTGCGCTCGCCGTGGTGCTGCTGCTCTTGATTCCGCCGTTTCCTTCCAGAGTCTCCACCGATCTGGTCCTCGAGCCCGGCCGCGAAGCCGCCGTCCGCGCCCAGGTCGGCGGTCAGGTCAGCCAGGTTATGGTTCGCGATGGCGACGCAGTGAAGGCCGGCGACCTGCTCGCGGTGCTCGCGAATCCCGATGTGCGCTCCGCTGCGGAAACTCTCGGCGACGAATTAGCTCAGGCCAATAGCAGCGTGCGGCGCGATGAATCGCGCTTGGACCTCGCGGCCGCCGCCGGCGCGGCGCGGGATCGCACCAAGCTCGAAAATCAATCCGCCGTCGCTGCCCAACAACTGGACGCGCTGCAACTTCGCGCCCCCTTCGATGGCATCATCGAAACGCCTGGCGTCGCGCAAGAGCAGGGCAAATCTCTGGCTGCCGGAGAGGAGTTCTGCCGGATCGTGGATCGCAATTCGATGAGGGCGCGCATCCTGGTGCCCGACTGGGAATTGCAAGACGTGAAAGATGGCGCGCGCGTGCAGGTAAAAGTAGTTTCCTATCCATATCGAACCTACTCGGGACAGGTAGATCAAATTATGCCGGCGGCGGCGCCGGATGTCCCGGTCGCCCAGACCGAGCAACTCCAAAAGATGGGCCAAAAGCTCACCAACTACTTCGCCGTAATCGTGGACTTCCCTAATCCGGATGGCTCGCTGCGGGAGGGTATGACCGGTACGGCCAGGATCAAAACCAAAAGCTATCCGCTGGGCTGGCAGGCCGGTCGAGCCGCCTGGCGCTGGATAGGCTCGCAGTTCTGGTAAAGCCGCTCCGCAACCCAGATGGTAAAAGGCTGCCCAGCGAGGCGCGCTAGTCGCGTAGCGCGGGATTTCTCTGAAACCATGCCGGAAAAAGGAAAGGGCCGCCGTTCCTGGGACGGCAGCCCTTGGGGGTTGCTGCTACTTCAACTCCGAGCAGGCCATGGGCCCGGCCGGAAGCTTTTCGAATTCGTTTAGACCACGCGCGTCAGCGGAGAGATTTTCGTCAGAGGCTTGGTGCGGACCAGCGGCTTCACATTGCCGAGCTTCTTGCCCTTCTTCACCGGCTTCGCTGCTTTTGCCATTTTAATCTCCTGTTTCGTCTTTCTTGGATTTGGGCCCGTTCGGCTCTGCCTTCACATAGAGCAATCGACTCGCCAAATGCCTCCGGCCGCTCTCCACCCGGCTTTTCATTCCATTCGCGCCACTTAGCGAATCGCCGCGCACCGCGCTAAGACAGCAGGCCCCGCGGAAGTGTTGAATGTTTCACTTTCCGTTTAATTATTCACCGTTTGCGGCGCTCCCGCGCGATTCCCGATCCCCATTCAGCCCGCCAGCCAGCCGCAAAAAAAGGGGGTTGCCGTCTGCACGGTAGCCC
>JBAVQT010000432.1:0-7108 GCA_049694295.1 Candidatus Acidiferrales bacterium | reverse complement strand
CTCCTGGGGCTATGGCGCGGAAATCGCGGCGCGAATAGGCGATGAATTGTTCGGTGAGTTGGATGCGCCGGTGCGTCGCGTGGCCGCGACGGACACCTACTGTGCCTACCAACCCAAACTGGAAGACGCCATCTTGCCGCAGACGGAGGACATCGTTCGCGCCGTCAAGGAATTGGCGGAATACTAGGTTGGTCTGGCGCTCCAGCCACGATAGAGCAACCTTCCGCCGCAACCAATCGTGTTCATTCCAAGGAAACTTTTTCGGCTCTTGGTTCGTATCTCTAGTTGTGGATGCTTACGGCGCGCTGGCGAAGGCTGGCGCGGGAGGGTGTGAAGATGAATTGTCCTAATTGTCGGCGAGAGATCGCTGAATATTCCAATTTTTGCTATTTCTGCGGGGCGCGCCAGGGTCGCGCAGCGGCTCCGGGAGCCCCGGTGCAGAGGCGGCTGATGCGCTCGGCCACCGATTGCAAGATCGCCGGCGTTTGCGGCGGGATCGCGGCATACATGGACGTGGATTCGACCGTGGTGCGGCTGATTTGGGTGCTGCTGGTGATTTTCCCGATCCCGCTGGTGCCGGCCATCCTCGGCTACTTTGTGGCTTGGCTGGTGATGCCGCAGGCGCCGCTCCCTATTCCGGTGGTGGTAACTGGATCGAATGCCCAGCCGGCAGCGACTTTGTAGGGACTCGCCCGCGGCGCCGGACGCCGCGAATTTGACTTCAGTCGCGGTCCCTGGATTTTAATTTGCGCGAAATTTTGCCGCCGCGCGCGCCGTAAATCGCATGGTCGAGCGAGATCAGCCCGGCGCCCAGCGTCGCCAGTGCGAACGATGCAACCGCCAGAACCAGAGGGAATTCGTAATTGTGCATCGCGCCAATGCCGCCTTGCGGCAGATGAACGCGCCAGATCGCCACGGCCATCTCTCCCGCCAGCAGTAAGCCCGCCACTCGCGTGAATAGCCCCGCAATCAGCAGGATCCCCCCGAAAAATTCCAGCACTCCGGCGATGTAAACGAAGTAGCCGGGGAAACCCATGTGCTCGAACATTCCCATCGCCTGGTGCGTGTTTACGAAGAGCTTGGGATAGCCGTGATGGATGAAGATCGCTCCTACTCCAATCCGTAGGAGCAACAGGCCCAAAGGCGACAGTTTTTCCAGACTTCGCATCGCTAAATTCCTCCCAAAAAACGCGCGAAACAATTTTTGAAGATCGCGCCAGCTGGAATTCGTTCTATTTTTGCATGGCCTAGCGAAGAATTCCTTCGCAAAAAAATCCCCGGCATTGTAACAGATTGGGACGCCCTCACGCCGCACCGCCGAAGCGCGCTCCACGGATGGTGTAGAATCTTTCTCGCGCGGCGAGGCCGCTGCACGAACCATGCGTAAGATTCTTGTGGGATTCGCGCTCATCCTGGTCATCGCCTCCGCCGCTTACCTTCACTTCCGGCGATCGAAGGCGTCCCTCGGCTATGCTTATGCCGGCGAGAGGCAGGTGACCCTCTATGACGGCACGGCCCAGGTGCGCTCGCCGGTTACCACGGTAAGCTTTGGAGACCGTCTCGAGGTGCTGCAGCGCTTCGAGGACCATGTCGAAGTGCGGGCTGCATCCGGGATCACCGGATGGACCACCGAAGGCGAGTTGCTCTCGACGGACCTGTGGTTGCAAGCCAAGGATCTCGACGAGAGCTCCGCGAAAATGCCAGTCGAAGCCCGCGGCCACACCCGCGTCCTCGCCAATCTGCATATCGCGCCCGGCCGAGACACCGTGCGCATCCGGCAGTTGACCAAGGGCGTGCCCGTGGAACTGCTGACCCGGCAAGTGGGGGCAGTGCCCGCCACGCCGGGCGCCAGCCAGACGGACGAAGCGGCGGGAGCGCCCCCCGAAGCCAAGAAGGAAGACTGGTGGCTGGTGCGCGCGCAGGAGCCCGATCAAACCACTCTGGCGGGTTGGGTGCTGGGACGCTTTATCGAACTCGATGTTCCGCAGCCACTGCCGGACTACGCGAGTTCAGCGGGATTGCGAATCGTCGCATGGTTCGAGCTGAACCGCATGAAAGATTCGACTGGCACCACGCGTTCCCAGTATCTGCTGCTGGGCGCGCACGGGCCAGAGGGGCAGCCCTGCGATTTCACGGCGTTGCGCGCTTTCACCTGGAGCAACGCGCACCAGCGATATGAGACCGCCTTTGTCGAAAGCGATGTTTGCGGAAAGCTGCCGGTCGCGTTTTCACGGCCCGCCAAGCCCGGCGGCGATCTGTCGTTTTCATTTCAGAATCTGGGCGATCCGCTGCCGCGCCTGTACGTCATGAAGCAGACGGTAATCCGTCGCGTCAGGCGCGAGGGCGAGATGCGTCCTAAATCGCGCAAAGCCACCCATTGATTTTCGCGTTGCACGTCTTGCGGATCGCCGCCGCGCCGAATGTGATTTGCGCTAGATTTGTTTTGTGCCCACTCTCACTCGACCAGCGCGCCTCCTTCCCATTCTGATTTGCCTTTGCGTCGCGCAGCTCTGCGCTGGCTGCGGGCGAGACGCTGGAATTGTCGAGGCGCAGGCCGCGCGGCAACCGCTGGAATATCTGGGCGCGTGGGGCGCGAAGGGCACCGACCCCGGGCAGATTGACGACCCCTCGAGCATCGCCACCAACGCCAATGGCGCTGTGTTTCTCGCCGATGCGGGCAGCGCCTACATTCAGAAATTCAGGCCCGATGGCACTCCCCTGTTGGCGTTCCAGGAAGACGCTTTGCGGCACCCGCAATGCATCACCGTCGATAGCGGCGGCGCCATCTACGTCAGCGATCCCCAGCGCTCCAGCGTTTTTATTTTTCTGCCGGATGGCGACCGCTATCGCGAGGTGCGCGTCCGGACCCGCTCGAGTCAAAATAATTTGCTCAGTGTGGCAGTCGGCGCGGATGGATTGATTAACGTGCTGGATTCGAACGCCGGAAAGGTGTTCACGTTTACTTCGCGAGCGCGGCTGGTGCGCTCCTGGCAGGTGCCCGGCGCCCAACCGGGCGCGAACGGCCCCGGCCCCATCGCCGTGGGCCCAGACGGCTCGCTCTACATTGCCGAGCCGGCTGCAAACCGCATCGAACGATTTTCGCCCGAGGGGCGAGCGCTGGGCGAGATCGGATTTGGCGCGAACACGGGCGCCGGAAAATTGAGCCGGGGTTTTGCGGTTTCCTTTAATGGCGTGTTCGTGATGGACGAGGATGGCCGCATGCTGCATGTGTTCTCCATCCAGGGCCAGCTCGAGCATAACTTCGATCTCGCGCCGCAGTTGGGGCAAGGCACTCGCCCGCCTCCCGCGCTGGCTGCCGGAGATCACAACGAGTTGCTGGTGCTCGATGCGCCCGGGGCGCGCGTACTGCGGTATCGCACCAATTTCTGACTCGCCGCGCCGCCACCGCTGCCGCCTGCAGAGCTACCAGTTGTCATCCGGCTGTTTCCCCGACTACACTCTCTTGCGTTCGCCCTATTCAACCATCCGCCGGTTTCGCGGATGAGCGCACACTTTTTTCGAACGGGAGTCCTCGATGAATCCTATGTGGAAACGCGCTGCGCGATTTGTTTGTGTTGCTCTCTTTCTCTCGATACCGGCAGTGATTCCTGCGAGCCTGTCTGCGCAGGCGAAGTCTGGCAGCGCGGCGATGCGCGAGCGCACGCCTCTCGATAAGGGCTGGGAATTTCGGCAAAGCGCCACTTCGCCAACTACCACTGCCTCTGCTGCGGCTGCGCCCATTGCCGATGCAGCCACCTGGCGGCCGGCCGACGTGCCAGGATGCGTGCACACCGATCTGTTGCGCAACAAGCTCATCCCCGATCCTTTTTATCGCGATAACGAAACGAAGCTTCAGTGGATCGAAAACGCGGATTGGGAATACCGCAACACCATTGATGCCACCCCGGCGCTTCTGGCTCGCAAAAACGTCGAGCTGGTTTTCGAAGGACTGGACACCTATGCGGACGTCTACGTCAACGAGAAGCTGGCCCTTTCCGCCGACAACATGTTTCGCGAATGGCGCGTGGACTTAAAGCCGCTGCTCAAGAGCGGGCCCAACACTCTGCGCATCGTCTTCCACTCCGTTTTTCCGGAAGCGCAAAAAGCGATTGCCGCGGACCGCTGGGCTTCGCTCACCCATGAGGAAGACAAGAACTACGTCCGCAAAGCTGCCTATGAATACGGCTGGGATTGGGGCCCGCGCTTCGTCACCGCCGGAATGTGGCGGCCCGTTTATATCGAAAGTTGGGACAGCGCGCGGATTTCGGATTTGTACGTCGAGCAGTCGAACGTGAGCAAGGCGGAAGCTGCTTTGAATGCGCAGGTGGAAGTCACGGCTTCCGCGGCCGGCCAGGCGCGCGTCGAGGTCAGCTACAGCGAAGGCGGAAAAACCCAGTCATTCGCCCAGATGGCTACCCTGCAACCGGGCGTAAACAAGGTCGTCGTGCCCATTGAGATCCAGAATCCCGATCTGTGGTACCCCAACGGTTACGGCCCACAGACGCTTTACGATTTTCGAGCCAGCCTGATTTTCGACCATGCAACAGTCGATTCCGCGCACGTGCGCACCGGCCTGCGATCCATCGTGCTGAAGAGAGACTACGATCAATGGGGCCGGAGCTTCGAATTCGTGGTCAATGGCATCCCGATCTTCGCAAAGGGATCGGACATTATTCCGTTCGATAGTTTTCCGGCGCGCGTCACCACCGAGCAGTATCGCCAGGTGCTGCAAGCGGCGCACGACACGCACATGAACATCATCCGCCAGTGGGGCGGAGGTTATTACGAGACCCAGGAGTTCTACGATCTGTGCGACCAACTGGGAATCATGGTCTGGCAGGATTTCCAGTTCGCCACGCCCATTCCGTGGTCCATCAATGACAACGTTCGGCAAGAGGCTATCTATCAGGTGCGCCGCCTGCGCAATCATCCCAGCCTGGCTATCTGGGTGGGCAACAACGAGCTGGAATGGTTTTTCTCGGGCGCGCAATCGCCGCTCCTGGCGCTGCCGCAGGAGGGCCGCGAGAGAATGTGGCAGGAGTATATGGCGCTCTTCAGTGGGATCCTTCCGGCCACCGTCGCCAAGCTCGATTCCGAGACTCCCTATTGGCCCGCCTCGCCCAGCGCGGACTACGAATGGCCGCCCAATAGCGACCAGTCCGGCGACGTGCACGATTGGGAAGTCTGGCACGGCATCGCCAGCAACCGCGGCGCCCTGGCCGGCAGCGTGGCTGGTCCGCCGGCCACGGTCTACGAGCAGGTTCACGCGCGCTTCATGAGCGAGTACGGATTCCAATCGTTCCCGGAGATGAGCACCATCGATTCCTTCACGCTGCCCGAGGATCGCGGCGTGATGACGCCGGTGATGGATTCCCACCAGAAAAATCACAACGTCAACGGCAACTTGAAAATTCACGACTACATGCAGCGCGATTATCCCGAGCCTAAGGATTTCGCGGCGTTCGTCTACATGAGCCAGGTGCAGCAGGCCGACGTGGTGAAGATCGGAGCCGAGCACCTGCGGCGCAGCCGTCCGCGCACCATGGGCTCGATCTTCTGGCAATTGAACGATTGCTGGCCGGTGGTCTCCTGGGCCAGCGTGGATTATTTCGGCAGGTGGAAGGCGCTGCAATATTACGCGGCGCGATTCTACAATGACATTCTGGTCTCGCCGCACCAGGAGAACGGCAGCGTGGCTGTCTACGTCGTGTCCGATCGCGTGGCGAGCGCCACGGGCAATCTGCGCGTGCGCGTGATGACCTTCGACGGCACGGTGCTGGACGAGAAATCGCAGGCCGTGCAGATCGCCCCGCTTTCCAGCGCCGTGGCGCTGGAATTGCCGATGGAAGAATTTCTGCACTCCAGCGGCTTCGATCCGACCAAGGCTTTTCTGGATGCCGAGCTGACCGTGGACGGGAAAGTGGTCTCCAGTAACGTGCTGCTCTTCTCGGCGGTGAAGGATTTGGCGCTGCCCGTGCCGGAAATTAAATCGGAGATCGTGCAGCAGGGCGATTCGTACCGCGTTCGGCTCACGTCCAACGTCTTCGCGCGCGACGTCTACGCCTCGGTCGCGGACGCCGATCCGGATGCAAAATATTCGGACAATTATTTCGACCTACTGCCCGGACAGAGCGCGGAGATCGAGCTGAAGAGCAAGGCCACGCTCGAGCAATTGCGCGCCGCGCTCAAGGTTGTCTCGCTCGCGGACGAATCCAAACACGCTGCCGCCGCCACCACACCATAGATCGCGCCACGAGCGGACGCTGGGAGAAAACTCACACATGGCGCTGCTGCTGAATGAAGCGGAAGTAAAAAACCTGCTGACGATGCCGCTGGCAATCGAGGCCACCGAGGAATCGTTTCAGCGGCTGGCCGACGGTTCGGCAGTGCTGCATTCCCGTCGGAGATTGTACGTCCCGGGAAAAAGTTACCTGCATTACATGGCCGCGGCCGATCCCGCAGGCGGCACCATGGGAATGAAAATCTATACCAGCTCGAAAAATGGCCTGCGATTTCTGATTCCGCTCTTCGACGTGCAATCCGGCGACCTCCTGGCGTTGATCGAGGCGGACTACCTTGGCCAAATGCGCACCGGCGCCGCCAGCGCCGTGGCCACGCGCCTGCTGGCGCGCGCGGACGCCCACACCGTGGGAATCGTCGGGACGGGCCAGCAGGCGAGGACGCAGCTCGAAGCCATCGCGCAGGTTCGCAGGATAGATAGGGTCCGCGCGTTCAGTCGCAACGCCGAACATCGCGAGCGGTTCGCGGCCGAGATGACCCAGGAACTGCGCTTCCAGGTGACGGCCGCCGACTCGGCGGAAGCCGCGGTGCGCGGCGCCGATATCGTGGTCACCTCGACGACCTCGGCCACGCCCGTGCTCCTAGGATCCTGGCTCGCTCCGGGAACTCACGTCAACGCCATCGGCGCAAATTTCCCGCAGAAGCGCGAGTTGGACGACGATGCCGTGCGCCGCGCGGACGTGATCGCGGTGGATTCGCGCGAGCAGGCCAAGATGGAAGCGGGCGATCTGATCGACGTCTTCGGTAAGGATCCGGTGCGCTGGGAAGCGGTCCGCGAACTGGCGGAGATTGTCGGCGGCGATTCGCC
>JBAVQT010000431.1:0-2929 GCA_049694295.1 Candidatus Acidiferrales bacterium | reverse complement strand
CGCGTCGCATCTGGACGGCAGACACCGGCGTGCGCTCCCAGTACGACCACGCGCTGCCGGGCTGGAAGCCGCAAGACGTCGCCGGCTCGCCCTACGCCGTCGGCGCCTACGCTCCCGACCCGCGCATCGGCACCTGGGAAGATCTCGATCGCGCGCGCGCCGCGCTGCGCCGCCGCGGCATCGCGCTCTATCTCGATTTCGTGAGCAATCACACGGCTCTCGACCATCCCTGGACGCGCGAGCATCCGGAATTCTACGTTCAAGGCTCCGCCGAAGACTTCCAGAAAAATCCAGGCTTGTTCTATCGCCTGGCCACTCCAGCCGGTGATCGCTACGTCGCTCTCGCGCGCGATCTCTACTGTCCTCCGTGGATCGACGCCGCGCAGATCAATCACTTTGATCCCGGCGCGCGTGCCGCGCAGATCGAAACCCTTCGCACGCTCGCCGCTCACTGTGACGGCGTTCGCTGCGACATGGCCATGCTCCTGCTCTCCGATATTTTTGAAAAGATCTGGAGCCACTATCTCCCCAATGTCTGGCGTCCGCAGACTGAGTTCTGGACCGAGGCGCACGACGCCGTGCCCGATCTCACGCTGCTGGCGGAAGCCTACTGGGGCACCGAGTCGCGCTTGCTTGATCTGGGTTTCTCGTACGCCTACGACAAGGAACTTTACGACGCCGTTCGCGACGCACGCCTGGTGGACATCCGCGGCCACCTCCAGGCAGGCGTTGACTATCAATCTCGCCTCGCGCGCTTCCTTGAAAATCACGACGAAGCCCGGTGCGCGCTGGTCTTCCCACACTCGCGCCTCAAATCCGCCGGCACGCTGATGGGAACGCTGCCCGGCATGCGCCTCTATCATCAGGGCGAGCTCGAAGGACGCCGTATTCACTTTCCGATTCAACTTCGCACCGCCGCTCCCGAGCCCGCCGATCCCGAAAGTGCCGCCTTCTTCGACAAAATCCTCGAAATATCAAACGAGGACGTTTTCCACGCCGGCCGATGGAATCTACTCGAGGTGTTCAACGAAGGCGACTCGACCGCCGGAAATCTCATCGCCTATCAATGGCGCACCGAAAAATCCTGGAAACTAGTCGCCGTGAATCTCACCTCGACGCCCGCGCAAGGCCGCATCAAGCTAGCCGACAGCGCCCGTCCCGCGATTCCTTACATCTTCGACGACCAACTCAACCAAGTTCTCTACGATCGCAACGGCAGCGAACTCCATGCCCTCGGCCTCTTCGTGCGCCTCGAAGCGGGCCAAGCGCACATCTTCGACATCAAGCCTGCCTGATCCGCGCGACAGTGCGCCGTAACCCGCTTGCGCGAGATGGCCTGGAGTGATCGCATCTCGCAACCGCCGCGCTTTCTGATTGTATTCACCCACGTCGTCCCATATCATCGCCCACTTCGCATCCACAGCGCCCAAGGACCAGATGCCGCCCGACTTCCCCGAGAAAAAATCCGCGCCGCCTTCGCGCAGCGGACCGCTGCTTCGCCAGATCGGTTTTCTCCCGCTTCTCGCGCTCTTCTACGGCTACACGGCCGGCGGCCCATTCGGGTACGAAGATATCTTCGGGAGCTCCGGCCCGGGCATGGCGCTGGTGTTCCTCACCTTCGTCCCGCTCTTCTGGAGCATCCCCATCTCGTTCGCCGCGGCGGAGCTCAACAGCATTCTTCCCGTACAGGGCGGCTTCTACCGCTGGAGCCGCGTCGCATTCGGCGACTTCTGGGGATTCCAGTGCGGCTGGTGGAACTGGACGGGAACCTTCCTACTGAACAGCCTTTATGGCGTGCTGCTGATGGACTACCTGAGCGACTACTTCCCGTGGATCACGGGCAACATAAAATGGGCCGGAGCGTGCCTCGCACTGTGCCTGCTCTCGTATCTGAACGCGCGCGGAATCCAGGTGGCAGGATGGCTATCGGTCGCGTTGCTCTTTGCGGTGCTGTTGCCAGTCGCGTGGCTGTGCGTCGCGTCGGCGATTCACTGGCACTTCAATCCCGTGCTTCCGTTCACGCCGCCGGGCAAGCCATTTGGCGCGGTGTTCGGCAAGGGACTGGCGCTGGCGATGTGGAACTACGCGGGCTACGAGCAGCTCTCCAGCATGACCGGCGAGATGAAGGATGCGCAGCGCACGTTCGTGCGACTGCTGGCGTGGATCACGCCGCTCAACGTGCTCACATATGTGCTGCCAACGACGCTGGCGCTGGCCGCGCTCGGCAACTGGCAGGCGTGGAAGACCGACTACATCGTCACCGCATCGCGGCTGATCGGCGGACCTTGGCTAGGCGCAGCGATGCTGGTTGCGGCGATGATCGGCACGTTGTCACTCTCGAATTCAACCATTCTCTACACCACCAGAGTTCCGGCGACGATGGCCGAGGACGGATATCTTCCCGCGTGGCTCGGAAAGATACATCCGCGCTACGGAACACCGGCGCGGGCGATCGCGGTGTCCGCCGTTGTTTACTGCGTGCTGGCTCGCTACGATGTGGCCGACCTGGTGAACATTTATATCTGGACGCGGATTGCGACGACGTTGCTGACGCTTTTCGCGGCCTGGCGCATGCGCCGGAAAGCGCCCGCAGCACCGCGCAAATTCCGAATTCCGGGCGGGAAAATCGGGCTGGCCTACGTTCTAATTTTTCCGGTAATTTTGTGCGCGATAAAAATGGCGCAAAGCGAGGATTACGTCTTGCGATACGCGCCGCTGCTGCTGGCCTCAGGCCCGGTGGCGTATGCAATCCTGCGCTGGGGCTTCAAGCTCCAACCAACTCCCGCGCCGGAACCCATCGCGCCGCAATAGATTTTTTTCGCGGCGCGCCTTGGCCTACTTCGTGGCTCCGATTTTTTCGGCCACAGTCTTAGCCTGCAAGAACAGTAACAAATAATCCTGGCCGCCGGACTTCGAATCCGTCCCCGAC
>JBAVQT010000430.1:0-11372 GCA_049694295.1 Candidatus Acidiferrales bacterium | reverse complement strand
AGGTCTGCGGTTCGAGCCCGCACGGGCCTACCATTTCCGAAATTTCGAAAGTTGATACGCACCCCTATTCTTCGCGCGGCATGGCGCCCGCGAGCAGCAGAACGGCGCCGCAAAACATCAGTGTGTCCCCCAGGTAATTAAGGCCATTGTCGAGGCTAGCCCGTTGGACTATGGCTATCGGCACGTACACGACCAACTCCACGAAGAGCACGCTCAAGCCCACCCACGTCGCGGCTGCGCGGGTCTTTTTGCCAAAAAGCAACGGGATACCCGCGGCTGCGTAAACCACGGCCGCCAGGTATGTCCAAATGGCGTGCCCGAAGACGTAGTGGGGAGTCACAGCTTCCAGCGGAACGGCGGGAACGTGATCGCCGTGCATGAATTGCTCGAAGCTGTAAAACACCACGGGAATTGCAACAAAGTATCGCGCGATCGTCGCAAGGATATGCGTGCCGCGCTCGCGCCACTGCTCGGTGAAGCTGGCTGCCAGCGCCAGAGCGCCGCCGCTGAAGGCTAATTCGCGCAGCGCGAGCGTCAGCCCAAACCGATCTCGCGGGTTTTGCGCCCAGGCTGGGACGTCCATCAGCACTACGAAAAGGAAAAACGTCAAAGCGAGCAAACTCGCCGAGAGACGCGCCTGAATCCTCGTTACCATGCTAAGCGCGGCTGCAATAAAGCAAGCGCCCACGAAGTACGCCCAAAACTCATGCCACGGAATCCACGCCGGTACGATCGACGCGATGGCCGCCGTCAGCGTGAAATGTTCGGTGCCGAATGCCGCGAGTGGCGCCGCGTAAAAAAGCGGCCCGAACAGAATCAGCTTGTCGAATCCTCGCGCCTTTTGCCAATCGCCGCGAAGAAAAATTACGGCCAGCCCGATTGCAAGAACCACTCCACCGACAAAATACGACCAGATCACCACGCTGGGAATCGCGAGCGAAACCATCACTGCCGAGGAATTCATTAAGCTGCCGGTCACGATAATTCCTTTCAGCCCCATTGCCCCCTGGCCCAAACCACATAAATCCCGACGATTCGCCGCCGAAACAAGGTATTAACAGCGATTCCCGAACTCATTGCCGCGGCGCTGCCATACTCCGCGCTAAATGTTAGACGGACGTTCCGTTCATTTGACGCGGCGGTTTGCGCTAAGCAGAGATGTGTTTGGCTTCCAGTGAGTTGCCTCAATTTCGGCCATTGTAGCAGCACATTGCCAATAACTCTTGGTGAGTCGGGTTTAGCTAACGATCTCTTTCGCCGTGTTTCGAGTTCGCTCAGAAGATAAGTCGAAATGAGCTCGCGTTCAGCGTTGATCGAGCTGAATTACCTGGATCGAATACGGCGGGGCCGCATACTTTAGATCGCTCCCGATGTTTCGAAGCGCGCTCTCGACGGGCACGATGTTCTTCGGCTCGTCGATTGTGTTGGTCGCCTGGGTCCCGCCCGCTTTCAACATCACCAATTTTCCGGCGCTTGCCAGAGCGGCGCCCGCGAACTTGATATCTATGGATTGGCCGACCGAAGCAGCGTTAACTATTTTGAGATACAGCCGCTTTTTCGCCGTGTCTTCCGTCACCGAATAAAATAGCTTGGGTCCGGCTCCCTCCAGCTTCGATTCCACGGTTTCATTTCCGAGGTAGCGCGCAAACATCACTTGCGCATAGTAGCTGGGCGAGCCATAGCTCCGCATGGCATCGTAGCCAATCAGATCGGTCTCCCACTGCATGCCGCCGGGATTGACGTTGACCAGCAGCGGCGCATACGCCGCCATCACGATCACGTCGCTGTTTCGCTCTAATCCTGTCATCCACGCCGCATCACCCAGCGCGGCTCCAAAATTCGGCGTCGGCGATCCCTCTCGCGTGGCCCACTCGCCCACGAAAATCTTGGGACCGCTGCGATCGGTGTGGTCGTAATGCGTCGTATCGTTGAAAAATTCCGTCGCCCGGCGATAGTAGTGATCGTCCACCACATCCGGCCGAATATTTTTTACCGGCATGGTGGCGATAATCTGAAGATCCGGATACTCCGCCTTGATCGCCTTATAGAATTGCGCGTATCGTCCCTCGTAACTTCCCGAGCGGTCGAAGAAGTCCTCGTTGCCTACTTCGATGTAGCTCAGCTTAAACGGATTGGGGTGCCCGTCTTGCGCGCGGACTGCGCCCCATTTCGTGTCCGTGGCGCCGCTCACGTATTCGATCTCGTCGAGCGCGTCCTGTACGTATGGATCGAGGTCCGCTCCAGGATTCACATGTTCCTGGGCCATGGAATATCCCGCGTACACCGCCAACACTGGCTGCATTTTGAGGTCCTCGCACCACTCGAGAAACTCCAGCAATCCCAGCCCGTCCGATGAGTTGTAGCGCCAGGGGCTCGGATGCGTGGGCCTATCCACCAGCGGGCCGATGGTCTTCTTCCACTGGTAGCGCTCCGAAATATGGTCGCCCTCCAAATAATTTCCGCCCGGGAAGCGGAGAAAAGCCGGATGCATATCGGCGAGTTTCTCCATCAGGTCGATGCGATTGCCGTTGGCGCGAGCGTGATAGGTGGGCGGAAAGAGCGACACCAGATCGAGCCAGAGTGTCCCGGCGTGGCCCACCGCGATCACCAGGTGGTTCGCGGAAGATGCTCGAATCGCGCCCGTCGTGAGCGAAAATTCGTAGCGCTTCCACGCGGTCGTCAAGGCCGGTACCGTCGCGCTGGCGAGCGTCCGATCACTCGCATCGCTCAAGAGCTTCACACTCACCGCGCCCAACGCATCCGAATCCGCCTTCGCGTAAAACGATCCTTTATAGGTCGTGTTCGGCCTGAGAGCCATTCCCCAATAGCCGCCATTCAACACGCCCGCCTGATTTTTCGCGTCCGCGTGGCTCACATCCAATCGCAAGCTGTCGTTCAAAGCCTCGCTCGGACCGCTCTGCGCGTCCACGGTCATCTTCGCCTGCGCGTTGCCATCTTCCACCAAGAACCAGTACGGCACATCCTGACGTCGCGAGTGAAACGTCCGGTTGCGCACCATCTCGGCGTACAAACCGCCATCGTAGGAATAGTTGATCTCTTCGGTCATCAGCCCATACAAAGTGGGACTGACTTTCGAAATCGGTTTATCCATTTGAATGGTCAGGACAGCCGATTGGGATTGCGCAACGGCAGGCGTCAGGAGAGCAGCCACGCAAACGGCGATTAGAGCAAACGTTTTCCTATTCATCGGAAATTCTCTCCTCCTGGATGCTGACGACCCGGATCACGTTGATTCGCGGGCAGTATATCGCAGGCGCTGGATGGGAGCCAAGCGGCGAGAATAGCTGCGAATGTTTTGAAAGCGCGCGGTGCGGCTGGCGCGCGTATGCGATCGAAACGAGTAAACGTTTGCCGTGCTTGAATTGTTTCACCGCAAAATCGATGCGGGCGGCACCTGGAAATCGAGGAATTACCTTTCCGAAGATTTGAGCCGCTGGCCTCAAAATACGCCAGCTTGGCGACCGCACTCGGCGCCAAAAGACAGCGCTTCCAGGCTGCCGAGAATTATTCGCTCTTCACTACGGCGCCGCCCTTCATTACGAATTTCACGTTTTCCAGGACGTGCACATCGGCTACGGGGTCGCCGTCCACGGCAACAATGTCGGCAAACTTTCCCGGCTCGAGCGTGCCTACGCGATCGGACCAGCCGATCAGGTCCGCGGCATTTATTGTGGCGGCCTGGATGGCGGTTAGCGGCGGCAGGCCCATTTCGACCATGGACGCAAACTCGTGAGCGTTGAGACCGTGAGGGTAGACCGCGGCATCGGTGCCGAAGGCAACTTTGACGCCGGATTGAAATGCGTGAGAGAGATTTTTGCGCGCGATGGGCAGGACGGTGCGGGCTTTGTCCTTCATATTCTGGGTGAGGCCGATCGAGTCGAGATTGGCCATCAGCCAGTCTTCGAGGTAAACGGTGGGCACCAGGTAGGTGCCGCGCTGCTTCATGAGCTCGATGTCTTCATCATTGATATAGCTACCATGCTCGACCGAATCCACGCCGGCAAGCACGGCGTATTTGATGCCGAGCGCGCCGTGAGCATGGGCGGCGACTTTTCGGCCCAGCCCGTGAGCGGTGTCCACGATGGCTTTCATTTCTTCGGGGGAGTATTGCGCCAGAGCGGGATTGTCGCCTTCGGAGAGCACGCCACCGGTAGCCATGAACTTGATTACGTCGGCGCCATATTTGATATTCTCGCGGACTTTATGAGTGACGGCGTCAACGCCGTCGGCGACGCCGTCTTCGGAGAAATCGAACTGCGGCGCGAGGAAATTCTGGTCGGCGTGGCCGCCGGTGATGCTGAGCGGAGGTCCGGAAGCGAGCATGCGCGGACCGGGAACGTCACCGGCGTTGATGGCGTCGCGCAGGGCGATATCCGAATAGCCTCCGGCGCCGAGATTGCGCACGGTGGTGAAACCGGCATCGAGAGTGACGCGGGCGTTGCGCGCGCCGATCAGGGCCTGGCGGGGATAGGAGACGTGCAATCCGGCGGGACCGGCGTCGGAGGGGCGGTAGGTGAGATGCACGTGGCAATCGATCAGGCCGGGCAGCACGGTGAGGCGCGACAGGTCGAGAGTCTTCACACCGGCGGGAAGCTGCTTTTCGATGTCGGCGGCGCTGCCGATGGCTTTGATGCGGTCGCCCTGAACCCAGATGATCTGATTGGCGGCGTAATTTCCGGTGCGGACGTCGAGAACTTTTCCAGCGCGAATGGCTATGTCAACGGCGGGCGCGGGATTGGATTGCTGGGCCCGGGAAAATACGGACGCGCAGAGAACCAGCAGAAACAGCGAGAGCAATCGCTTCATTGCCAACGAGCCTCCTGATGAAATGGGCGCGATCGAGCGCGCCGTGGCGCAAACGGTGCGGATTGTATCGCGGCGGACCGAAACGTTCGGCACTTTTTTTTGAAACGCGGCAATTGGCGCGCGACGGCGGCTCGCTGTCGCCTTTTTTCGGTAAAAAACGCCGGGGCGCGAGAGACGCCAAAGAGAGTGCGGCATTTGAAAATCGGAGCAAGAGATTCCTCACATTCGTGTCAACAATTGCTTGACACTCGCGCACGCTGCTGTATGCTTATGCAAGCTTATGCATCAAGACGCATAAATATACAGTGAGCGCGCACAAACGATTCCGGCAGGGACAAATACTGAAGCTCGTGGCGGGGCAGCCCGTGGCGAATCAGGATGAGCTGCGCCGGCGGCTGGTGCATCTGGGGATGCGGGTGACGCAGGCCACGCTGTCGCGCGATCTGCGGGATCTGAAATTGGTGAAGACGGCGGAGGGTTATCGTCCTCTGGCCGCTGCGGCAGCGGCGGCCGAGGAGTCGGCGCCGCTGCCCACGCTGGCGCGCGCGCTGAAGGAATTTCTGACCGATATTCGCCCCGCGCAAAACATGCTGGTGCTGAAGACGCCGCCGGGAGGCGCGCAGCCGATCGCGGCGGCGATGGACGCCGAGCGCTGGAAGGAAGTGGCCGGAACGCTGGCGGGCGACGACACGATTTTGATTATCACCACCTCCACGCGCGCGCGCGCGGCCATTCAAAAACGCATGGAGGACATGCTCCGATGAACGACCCGGCGAAAGTCGCTGTCATCGGAGCGACGGGCTACGCGGGATTCGAGCTGGCCCGGCTCCTGTTGCGGCATCCCCACATCGAAACGCCGACATTTTATCTTCGCGATGCGCATGCGGGCGTGCGCTGCCTGACGGAGCTATTTCCGCAGCTCCGAGGGTGGGGCGAAGCGCCGTGCAGACCGCTGTCGGTGGACGCGGTGGCGAAGAGCGGGGCCCGGACCGTGTTTCTTTCGACGCCGCATGAAGCGTCACTGGAACTGGTGCCGCAACTGCTGGCGGCGAATCCGGAACTGCGCGTGGTGGATTTGAGCGGCGCGTTCCGCTTTCGCGAGGCGGAGACCTTTACGCGGTGGTACCAGCTGCCGGCGCCAGATGCGAAGGCGCTGGGCGAGGCGGTGTACGGCCTGCCGGAAATTTACGGTGACGCGCTGCCGCACGCGCGACTGGTGGCGAATCCGGGCTGTTATTCAACGTCGGTGATTTTGGGATTGCGGCCGCTGCTGGAGGCGGGCTGGGTGGACCGCAGCCGCGGAATCGTGGCGGACTGCAAATCGGGCGTCACCGGGGCGGGAAAAGAGCCGAAGCGGGAAACGCATTTCGCCGAGGTGAACGAAAATTTTCATGCATACGGAGTGTTTTCGCACCGGCACACGCCGGAGGTGAGCGAGCATTTGAATCTGGCGGACGAGGATTTCGTGTTTACGACGCACCTGCTGCCGGTGGACCGCGGAATTCTTTCGACGCTGTACGTGCGGCTGAGTCCGGCGCGGGGCGCGGAAGAAATTGAATCGCTGTACCGAAAATTTTATGCGGGGCGGCCGATGGTGAGGATCTCGCCGGCGGGCACGCTGCCGCAATTGCAGCATGTGGCGCACACGAATTTTTGCGATATCGGATTTGCGGTCGACAAATCGGGCGAGCGGCTGGTGGTGGTTTCCTGCCTCGACAATCTGGGCAAGGGCGCAGCGGGACAAGCGGTGCAAAACCTGAACGGGATGCACGGATATCCGGAAACGGCGGGGTTGCTATGAGACTGGTAATCAAGGTAGCGGGCGCGCTGCTGGAAAAAGACGAGACGGTGCACAGCCTGGCGCGGCAGATCGCGGCGCTGGCTCGCGAGGGCCACGAACTGCTGGTGATCCACGGCGGCGGGCGCATTTTTACGGCAACGCTGGCGAAGATGGGCATCGAGAGCCGGTTCGTCAACGGACTGCGAGTGACGGATCGAGCGACGCGCGATGCGGCCGTGATGGTGTTTGCCGGTTTGCTGAACAAGAAACTTTCGGGCGCGATTTCGCTGGCGGGCCAGCCGGCGGTGGGAATTTGTGCGGCGGACGCGGCGTGCTTTCTGGCCGAGCCGATGCAGGTGAACGATCGCGAGGGGAGCCTGGGGTACGTCGGCTATCTGACCGAAGTGAATGTGGATTTTCTGCGAGCGCAATGGCGCGCGGGATTGGTTCCGGTGGCGTCGTGCCTGGGACTGGGCGCGGATGGCGAACTCTACAATATTAACGCGGACCACATGGCCGCGGCGGCGGCGGAATTCGTGCGGGCCGACCGGTTGATTTTTTTGACCGACGTGGCGGGCGTGCTGGACGGCGAAAAAGTGCTGCGTGCGGTGCGCGGCGACGATATCGAAGACCTGATCCGGCGCAATAAAGTTTCAGGAGGAATGATTCTGAAGCTGGAAGCGGCGAAACGGGCGCTATCGGGCGGAGTGGCGGAGGTGCGCATCGTGGGGGGGACGCTGCCGCGGGCGCTGAATGCGGCGGCGAGCGGCGTGCGCTGCCCTGGGACGCGGGTGCTGCCGTTGCCACCGCCCAGTTCATCGCGCGCCTCGCGCGCGGCGCAGGGAGCTTCGTGCTGAGCGGCTGACATGACGAAAAAGAGAAAAAACGTGAAGGCTTCGGCGCGCGGCGGATTTTCGGCGGCGCGCACTCGCGCGGACGAAGCGCGCCATTTGATGAACACCTACAAGCGGCCGCCGGTGGTGTTCACGCACGGGCGCGGGTGCCGCGTGTACGACTCGACGGGTCGCGCGTACCTCGATTTCCTGGGCGGGATCGCGGTGAACGCGCTCGGGCACGCGCATCCGAGTCTGGTTCGCGTGATTCGGCGGGAGGCGGGCCGCGCGATTCATCTTTCGAACCTCTTTCATAATGAATTTCAAGGACCGCTGGCGAGGAAGCTGGCGGAATGGTCGGGGCTGGACCGCGTGTTTTTTACCAACAGCGGAACGGAAGCGATCGAGGGCGCGCTGAAACTTTCGCGCGCGCATGGGAAGACTGTTACTTCGACCGGCGGCGCCGGTGCGAAGGGGAAACCGAGGATTTTGGCGCTGGAGAATTCGTTCCATGGGCGGACTTTTGGCGCGGTTTCCATCACGTACCCCGTGAAATACCGCGAGCCTTTTGCGCCGCTGGTGCCGGGCGCGGAGTTCGTGCGATTCAACGACGTGAACGATCTGGAAGCGAAGTTCGACGAGACGGTTGGCGCGATCGTGATCGAGACGATTCAGGGCGAGGGCGGCGTGTATCCCGTCAGCCGGGAATTCTGGGAGCGGGCGCGGCAGCTGGCCACGAAATTCAACGCGGCGATGATCGCTGACGAAATTCAGTGCGGGCTGGGACGGACGGGCCGCTACTTTGCGTATCAGAAATTCGAGTCGCAGCCGGACATCGTGACGGTGGCAAAACCGCTGGCTGGCGGGCTGCCATTGGGAGCATTCATCGCGAATGAGGAGTTCGCGTCGGCATTTGTGCCCGGGATGCACGGGACGACATTTGGCGGCGGGCCGATGATCAGCGCGGTGGCGCTGGAATTTCTGAACGCGATCGAGAAGAAAAGCTTGCTGGCGAATATTCGCGAGCGCGGCGCGGAATTGCGCGCGGGCCTCGAGAAGCTGGCGGAGAAATTCGAGTTCATCCGCGAAATTCGCGGCGAGGGGCTGATTCTGGGCGTGGACATCTCGGTGGACGGCGCGCCGATCGTCAGCGAAGCGCTGCGGCGCGGGCTGCTGATCAACTGCACGCACGATCATGTGTTGCGACTGCTGCCGCCATTTATTTTGCGCAAGCAAGATGTGGCGGAGTTTCTGAAAGTTTTCGAATCGGTGCTGGCGCGGACCGCGAAGTCCGCCAAAGCATCCGGCACGCACGCGGCAGAGGCCGCGGCGGCGCCCCAGCCGAAGGCCGTAACTTTGGCTGCTGCGAGGTGACCATGACTGCTGCTGCGACAACCTTAATTCTGACGCCGACCAACGACCTGCTGACGGGCATGGAGCTGGGCCCGGCGCGGGTGCGCGAACTGCTGCACCTGACAGGCGACGTGAAGGGGCGGCCGGAGCGATATCGAGCCGCGCTGGCGGGGCGGTATCTGGCGATGATTTTCGAAAAGCCGTCGCTGCGAACGCGCGTGACATTCGAGGTGGCGATTTCGAGTCTGGGTGGCTCTCCGATTTTTCTGGATCACACGGTGACGCACCTGGGCGAGCGCGAAGCGATTGCGGACGTGGCGCGAAGCCTCGAGCGCTGGGTGCATGGAATCGTGGCGCGGACTTTCCGGCAGGATTCGATCGAGCAACTGGCGGCCAGCTCGCGCATTCCGGTGATCAACGCGCTTTCGGATCGTTTCCATCCTTGCCAGGCGCTCTCGGATTTCTTCACGCTGGAGGAACACTTCGGCAGCGTGCGCGGCCTGAAGCTGGCCTACGTGGGCGACGGCAACAATATGTGCCATTCGCTGCTGACGACGGGATCGCGGCTGGGCGCGCACATCGCGATTGCCACGCCGGCGGGCTACGAGCCGGATGCCGCGATCGTGGCGGAGGCCAAACGCTACGCGCGGGACACACGCGGGAAAATCGAGATTCTGCGTTCGCCGGAAGAAGCCGTGACGGGCGCGCAAACGATTTACACGGACGTGTGGGCGAGCATGGGCCAAGAGGAAGAAACCGCAGCGCGAAAGATCGCGTTCGCCGGCTACCAGATAAATGACGGGCTGATGTCGCTGGCCGCGAAGGACGCGGTGTTCCTACACTGCCTGCCCGCGCATCGCGGACTGGAAGTGACCGATAGCGTGATGGATTCGCCGCGTTCAATCGTGTTCGACCAGGCTGAAAACCGCCTGCACATGCAGAAAGCAATCCTGCTGAGCTTTCTGAACTGAACTTTCGCGATCAAATTAAGGAGACCGACTTGCCGAAGAAAGTTGTGCTTGCCTATTCCGGAGGCCTCGACACCTCCATCATTATTCCCTGGCTGAAGGAAACCTACGGCGGCTGCGAAGTGATCGCCATGATCGGCGACCTGGGACAAATGGAAGATCTCGAAGCGGCGCGGAAGAAAGCGCTGGCGACGGGCGCGAGCTCCGCGTACGTGGAAGACCTTCGCGAAGAGTTCATCACCGGCTACATCTGGCCGACGCTGCGAGCCGGCGCGGTGTACGAACATAAATATTTACTGGGGACTTCATTTGCGCGGCCGCTGTTGGCGCAGCGACAGGTGCAACTCGCGAAGCAACTCGGCGCGGACGCCGTGGCGCACGGGTGCACGGGAAAGGGCAACGACCAGGTGCGCTTCGAACTGGCAGCCAAGGCGCTGGCGCCGGAGCTGACCATCATCGCGCCGTGGCGCGAATGGAAAATCAATTCGCGCGAGGAAGCGATCGCCTACGCGCGCGAGCACAACATTCCGGTGGAGCAGACCACCAAGAATATTTACAGCCGCGACCGCAACATCTGGCATTTGAGCCACGAAGGCGGGGTGCTCGAGGATCCCGCGAACGCGCCGGACGAAGCGATGTGGCAATGGATCACGTCGCCGGCGAAGGCGCCGGACAAGCCGACGACCGTCGAGATCGGATTCGAGGGCGGCACGCCAATTTCGGTGGACGGAGTAAAGCTCGAGCCGATGGCGTTGCTCGAAAAGCTGAACGAGGTCGCTGCAGCCAACGGTGTGGGACGGATGGACATCGTCGAGAACCGGCTGGTGGGCATCAAATCGCGCGGGGCGTACGAAACGCCGGGCGGGACTTTGCTGGTGGCGGCGCATCGCGAACTGGAATCGCTGGCGCTGGACCGCGAGACGCTGCATTACCAGCAGATTTTGGCGTTGCGATATGCGGAGATGGTTTATTACGGCATGTGGTTCACGCCGCTGCGCGAATCGTTGGATGCTTTCTACAGCAATTCGCAGCGGCGCGTGACCGGGAGCGTCTCGCTGACGCTGTGGAAGGGAACGCTCAACGTGGCGTCAAGGCGCTCGCCCTATTCGCTGTATCGGACGAATCTCGCCAGTTTCTCAATGACCGGATATAACCCGAAGGACGCCGAAGGATTCATTAACCTCTTCGCGCTGCCGATTACCGTGCCGGCCGAAGCGGCGCTCGGAACGGCGACCAAAGCAAAAGCGCAGTAGCAAACCCTAACGACGCGCGAGATCGAAAGCCCGGCGACGGAAGCATTCGCGTCCGCTACAAACAAAACGGAGAGCGATGAGCGGCGAGCAGGATCCAAAAATGTGGGGCGGACGCTTTGAACGGCCGCCCGACGCTTCCTTCTACGAGTTCCAGCGATCGTGGCACTTCGACCGGCGATTGCTGCCGCAGGAACTGGCGCTGGACCGCGCCTGGGCTCGGGCGCTGGCGGCGGCGAAGATACTCACGCGCGAGGAAAGCGAGCGCATCGCGGCGGCGCTGGACGCGATCGAGCGCCGCGCGATCAACGATCCCACCTGGCTGGACGCTTCGAAGGCGGAGGACGTGCACAGCTTTGCG
>JBAVQT010000429.1:0-5674 GCA_049694295.1 Candidatus Acidiferrales bacterium | reverse complement strand
GTGCGACTCTTGAGTACCTACCTCTTTAATGGTTAGGTTGAATACCGGAAACCCGGGCGGCGCGGTATGGGGCAGGATATTGATGCCAAGCTGGCGCAATTGCTCCTCGATTGAGAGACGGATTTCGGCAGCGTTGACTTCGCGGGTTCCATAGACGCTGACGTAGACGGACATGGCGGTTTGGCCGCGGAGCGGAGTGTTATTCGCCGGGGCCCGCACATTCCCCTCGATGCCCGCTCCTGCATTGGCGGCCATTGTGCCAGAAATAGCGGCGAAGGCGTTTTGATCGCCCGCACTCGTGCCAGGTACCGTCCCCACGGTCTGGCCAATTCCAGTCGCAATGTACTGGATCATCTTGAGCCGGTAGTTCAAACGCGCCTCGAGCAGCGTGCGATCCCGACAATTCTGGCAATTTGCCAGGTCGGCTTTAATTTCATCGCGCGTGTCGGCCCCCATGGGCGAAGCGAATGCCAGTGCGAAACATACGCTGACGATCCATTGATTCTTGGTCATAGAGATCCTCAATCCGTATTCACTTGTACGCGGTGGTCACGGAAAACTCGATCGCTCCGGTCACTCCGGCGGTATCCATTTTAGATCCCGAATGCCCGGCAGTATACACTCAGCCGCTATCCTTTGGTCCTGCGACCCGCCACGCGGCTATAGGGAGGAATCGGGGGACATGATACAAATTACCCACAGCAAAATGATCCCTTCGAGAATCTGTTGTCGCCGCCAGTCGATATTCGTCCGGGCTATCTTCCCAACTATCGTTAACCGAGTCCGCTAAGGCGGGAAAACAGCCTGCGCCACAAGCCTTTCTTTCCCGTCTCGCCGGCAGCGCTCGACACAGCCACCTCGGGCGCCTGCGCGGGCAGAGGCGGGGTCCGAACCTTTCCCGCCCAATAGATCGTCGACTCTTCGGCATCCCTTGGGAAATCGATGTTGATCGCAGGAGAAAACCGGAGTAAATCGTGAGGCTCCGTGTTCTTCAGCATCTCCGCGTCATCCATGCTCGAGATCGGGATGTATTTGCTGTATTGCGGATCGTTTCCATTTTCCCAATCGACCCATTCGTAAAACTCAAAGAAATAGAGCTGCCCGCATTCGCGGCACTTCAGCAGATATCTGATCAGGTGGCTCTCGTGGGCGTAGGTATCGATCAGCTCGAAGAGCTCCTTCATGGGGGTGCTGCGCACGAGCTTGGGATCGTCCCAAAGGACGCACTGCGTCGGGTCCGGGAACTGATGAAGATTAGGTCCCATTCGATATTCCTCCGGGCCGGCTCATCCGGTCGCTTCCGCCAAGAATACAGCCTCCTGGGAAGGGTCGCGATCGTTTCCTACTGCCGCCAAGCGCTTGGGATGGAAATTGCTGCTTACGGTGTGGAAGCTGTCGAAAGAACCAAGGACCACAGAACGCAGAACTGACTGAGAAGTGGCGTCTTCCGGAGCCTGACGAACGAATATCAATCGCATGATGCGAGCGCACCGGGAATCTTTTGCTGTCTATTCGCTGATCAAGGTATGATTCACCTCGAAACGCGAGAGCGGACATGTTTTGCAATTATTGCGGCACCCCCAGCGCTGGCGGAGCGAAGTTTTGCCGGAAGTGTGGGAAGCCTATTTTGATTTCGCAGCAGCCATCGGCCGCTGCGCCGCCAGCACCAATAGCTCCACCGATTATCGATCTACCCGTTGCTGCGCCAGTCGTGGAAACTGTTCAGCCACTTGCCACAGAACCCACACAAGTGCCTGTCACGGAAGCCATTCACCCGCTTCTAGCAGTGCCCTCACCTGCACCCGTTTCATCCGCCACCTACACGGCTGAACCCCGCGTAGTTCGCGCTGGCAGGCGCACCATCGTTATAGCGGTTGTGGCGACCCTCGCTGTGCTGTTGATCGGAGGCGTGATCTTACTGCGCGTACGCGGTGAGGGCCCGCGCACGCTCCAGGGGCACTCCGACTACATCAGTTCAGTCGCGTTCAGCCCGGATAGCCGGATGCTCGCCAGCGGCAGTCCGGACGGGACCGTCAGGCTTTGGGATACCACTCTCGGCCAGCCCCTGCGCACGCTTGCCAGCGACCAGAACACCAATTGGGTAGCCTTCAGTCCGGACGGTCGCACCCTGGCCTCTTCGGGAGGGTCTTCGCAGCATGGGCTGGTGTTGTGGGACGCCGCATCCGGCACTCAGACGCGCGTGCTGGCCGGGGACGCCGATTTCGTCGGCCAGGCGGCGTTCAGCCCAGATGGCCACCTGCTGGTGGCTGAAGTAAGAAGCCGGGGCAGTAGTGGCAGCGATGTTCGGCTGTGGGACGCAGCCTCAGGAAACGAATTGCGCCGGTTTCCCGATTATGCGGCGCCGGCATTCAGTCCCGACGGCAAGCTGTTGGCCAGCAAGAGCCATTACATTAGCCTGCTCGATGTCGAGTCGGGCAAGGAAGTGCGCACGTTCGGAGGAAGCTTCGCATCGCTGCAGGGCGTTCTGCTTAGTCCGGACGGACGCCTGCTGGCCACTCGCGAATACAGCACCGGCATCATCACGCTGTGGGAGGTGGCTTCCGGGAAGCAATTGCGCACTATCAATGATTCGGCAACGGTGCGCAGCATCGCCTTCAGCCCCGATAGCCGCCTGCTCGCGTCGGGCAGCGAAGATCGCACGATCAAGCTATGGAACGCGGCTTCCGGAAAAAAGGTGCGCACGCTTTCCGGTCATTCCGACGCCGTAAACTGCGTGGCGTTCAGTCCCGACGGCCGCTGGCTGGCTTCCGGCGGCGCCGACGACAACGTCCTCCTCTGGCCTCTCCCGTAGTCCCGATAGCTGATGCGGCGTTTTCACCGTTTGTCGGACGCCCGCTACTGAACACGGCTGTAAACGTGTCCACCGCCATTGGCATCGACGCAGCTCAACGAATCTCCCAACAACTGGCAGCTCCAAACTATGATGTTGTGGGAGAAGATGGCCTTCGGCTGACGGCGGAGCGTCCCGTCGCCGCTGCTAAAGACGTAAACTCCTTCCTCCGTGCCGGAGATATCCGTCAAGGTGTATTGGCCGTCAGCTCCAAAGTGGAGCGATATATGGCTGCCGACAAACGTTGTTGTCGTCCAATCGCCAACGATCGAGTTTTGTGGAGGCGCGGGAGGGGGCGGCGGAGGTGCTGGAGTGGGAGCGCTTGACGCCGCAGGCGCTTGAACGGGAGTACTGACCGGCGCAGGCGTGTTATCGGCGACGGGCACGGCAGCCGGCGGAGCATCCGAGGACGAATCGGCACGGGTAGCTTCCGGTGCAGTGGAGGGTTGGCTCTGCCGGGAGCCCAAAGCTACTGCGATCACGATGAGAAGACAGGCTGCGAAACCAGCCACAAGCCATAGAACGGCTTTGCCTCCTGGGGCAGCAGGTTGGTACTGCGCGCGCGATTGCGCCGGCGGTTGCGTCGGCAACGAAATCTGTGCCGGGGTTTGCCCGGTTGCGTTCCAGGATGATTGCTCGGCGCTACTATGAACGTGTTGAAAGGCCTCTGTTGGAACGGGCGGATTCGCGGGCCCCCCGATGGTCTTTCCGCAAGTACCGCAGAAGGAGGCGTCTTCGGGATTCGGGGCGCCGCAGTGAATGCAAAACATAACTTCTCCTGAGTGCGATCGAACTCACATTGCCGTGTTTCGTAATAACAAAGGGATTGGTCCTTCGACCTCCGGCTAAACTTGTTTTTCTGCTTGCGCAGTGTATGCTTCGTTTGCCTTCCGCACAACTGATTCGTCACCAGAGCAAGTCGAGAGATCTGAATTCACCTTCCGGCCAGCTTGGTCGCGGCCTCGCACACGCTGCTCGGAAATGTAAAGCGGTTTTCGATAAGGGCGGCGGTTTTGCCGTCCTTGCCGACATCATAAGTAGAGACTGCGGCGCGGAGCGCGATGCCGCCTATTTCCGTCGCCACGATCCACCGGCTGCCGATATTCCAGACGAAGATGTAGCGGCGATGCTTATGCCCCTTGACGTATACATCGGTCGCGTCAAACGGCTCGCCCGGCAATGCGATGTCGCCCGGCAAAGCGGCGCGCAAGGCAGGCGGCAACCCGGAGGGAAGAGCGACCTTGACGGCTCCCGGCGGCACCGGGCAGGTTACCTGCGCGGACGTGGCAGATGCCACCAACGTCCACACCAACGCGCCCGATATGATGCAAATCCATTTCATCGCTCTTTCCTTCCCATCATTGAGCCGACCCACCATTAGCATGGTACATAAAACTCGACAGTGTGAGTACGTTCAGGTGGAAGTAACATCATCGGCCGTTAGGCGGCGTATTTTTCGTGTAGTGGAGCTATGACGATGCGCGATCCAGCCCTTGTTTCTCTTACCTTCGACGACGGATTTCGTTGCCAATTTGAGAAAGCCGTTCCTGTTCTCAACCGCTACGGCTTTCCGGCCACATTTTTCTTGATCGCCAATCGAGACCCGACCCACGAACCTTGGCAAGGTCACGTCAACGACTGGTGGAAAATTAATTGGAGCGAAGTTGACATCGCCATGTTGAAGCAGCTCCTTAAAGATGGACACGAAATCGGCAGTCACAGCGTCACTCACGACCCGGCCAAGATGAAACTGCAGCCTGATATTGAAGCCCGCGATTCCAAACGGTTGATCGAAGGATGGTTGGGGGCGACCGTCTCATCCTTTTGCTACCCTTTTTATAATTCTCATGCGTACCTTGCTGATCCCGTAATGAAAGCTGGATATGAACAGGCGCGGGGAGGAGGAACGTCACCCGACTACGTCCCTCGCGCTTCGTACTATCGCTTCGATAGTGATTCCACGCTCGATATCTTCAACGTAGATTGTCGTCAAATTTCGACGAATGAGAATGTCGGTGGATGGGTGCGGCCCCACTGCTGGCACGTGTTGACTTACCACGGGGTCGGAACCGATAAAGACGGATGGGAACCCATCGCGGCAAACGAGTTCGCTCGGCAGATGGCGGAACTCGCGAACCTGCGGGATTCTCGCGCCGCAGAGGTCGTCACCTTCAAGGATGCCGCGGATCGCTACCGGATTCGCAGCGCAGCTGAAGTCAGTTGAAGCCGGTTGCCCCATCCTCGTTTTTTGAGGGTGGGGTCTTTGCCGTTGCTTTTGTAGCTCGGCTCCCGCGCTCGCCTCGTCGGTGTCCCGGTCACCGGCAGGGGGCCGCCACGCCGCGAAAAGAATCGCCGCGCGCAGCGCATCCACGCCAGCGCCAGAGCCGCGCAAGAACTTAGCCCAGCGCGGCAGCCTGGGAAAAAACACGTCGCGCGAAGCGCGCACCGCTCGCGCGCCTCACCCGAGCGAGCCTTCGCCTCGCCTCGCGCCTCGTACTACAGTTTGTACGGTGATTCCACGCTCGAAATATTCAACGGAGATTCGAGGAGAATGTGGACCGCGGAATCGCGGCTAAAAACCCGTCTTGGCGAGAAACACCATCGAATGACCGTTGCCGCCAGCGACCAAGTTCGTCGCCGCAGAAAGAAATACCAGGTAATGGCCATCAGCGCTGATAGCGGGTTGACCGCTGACACTGTTCGCCGGAGTTTGCGGAAACGGCGCATTTGCCACCGACACTCGGACCGTGCTGGGAACACAGCCACTCGAAGCCCCAAAACACGTATCACGAATGAATACGTCTTCGAACGAACACGCTGCCA
>JBAVQT010000428.1:0-13069 GCA_049694295.1 Candidatus Acidiferrales bacterium | reverse complement strand
GCCGGCGTCTGCCCCATTTGCGGCATGGCGCTCGAGCCGCGCGCCGGCGCCGCCGAGGAAGAGGAAAATCCGGAACTAGTCTCGATGACGTGGCGTTTCTGGACCAGCGTCGCGCTGACCATCCCCGTGCTGCTTCTCGGCATGTTCGGGATGCTTCCGGGGCAGCCGCTCGAGCGCTGGCTTGCGACGCGAAATTTTCCGCTCGCTACGATCGGCTGGATGGAATTCGCGCTGGCGACGCCCGTGGTGCTCTGGTGCGGCTGGCCATTTTTCCAGCGCGGCTGGAATTCCGTGGTCAATCGCAGCCTCAACATGTTCACGCTGATCGCGCTCGGCACCGGCACGGCCTACTTCTATAGCGTGATCGCAGTTCTCTTCCCTCAAATGTTTCCTCAGTCGTTTCGCGCAATGAACCATGGAAATTTGGGGGGGGTGCCGCTCTATTTCGAGGCAGCTGCGGCCATCACAGCGCTGGTGCTGCTGGGGCAGGTGCTGGAATTGCGCGCTCGGGGCCGGACGTCCGCCGCGATTCGCTCGCTGCTGCAGCTTGCGGCGAAAACGGCTCGGCTGATGCGCGCCGACGGCACCGAAATCGACATTCCGATCGAGCACGTTCATCCGGGCGATCTGCTTCGCGTGCGCCCTGGAGAAAAAATTCCCGTTGATGGCGTGGTCACCGACGGCGAAAGCTCCGTGGACGAATCGCTGCTGACCGGCGAACCGATCCCAGTGGAAAAGCGCGAGGCTAGCCGCGTCACCGGTGGCACCCTCAACGGCACCGGCACGCTAGTGCTGCGCGCCGAGCGCGTGGGCGGCGAGACGGTGCTCGCGCAAATCGTGCGCATGGTCAGCGAAGCGCAGCGCAGCCGCGCGCCCGTGCAGCGCCTCGCAGATAGAGTGTCTTCTTATTTTGTGCCCGCTGTGATAGCTGCGGCGGCCATCGCATTTATCGTGTGGGCGATCGCTGGGCCCGAACCGCGCATGGCCCACGCGCTGCTCATTGCCGTGGCCGTGCTCATCATCGCCTGCCCGTGCGCGCTGGGCCTGGCCACACCGATGGCAATCATGGTTGGCGCCGGGCGAGGCGCCACCGCGGGCATCTTGATAAAAAGCGCCGAAGCTCTCGAGATCCTCGAGAAGGTTGACACCCTGGTGGTGGACAAGACCGGAACGCTCACCGAGGGACGTCCGCGAGTGGTTTCAATCGCACCGGCCGCCGGCGTGAGCGAAAACGAATTGCTGCGCATCGCCTCGACTCTCGAGCGCGGCAGCGAACATCCACTGGCCGCCGCAATTTTGCGCGCCGCATTCGAAAAAGAAACCGCTCCAGGCGACCTCGCCGATTTTCGTTCGCGCACCGGCCAAGGCGTCGAGGGGCGGGTGGACGGCCGCGCGGCGGCACTAGGAAATCGCGCGCTCTTCGCGGCGCTGGCTATCCCGCTCGGAGAATTCGACTGGCGCGCGCGCGAACTTGAGCGCGCAGGGCAGACCGTAATGTTCGTAGCAAGCGAAAACAACATCGCCGGCGCTATCGGCGTGGCGGATCCCGTGAAAGCTACCACGCCCGAAGCGATCGCCGCGCTGCGCGACGAGGGCGTCCGCATCGTGATGCTTACCGGCGACAGCCGCGCCACGGCCGACGCCGTGGCGCGCACTCTAGGCATAGATGACGTTCGCGCCGAAGTCCAGCCAGATCAAAAGCGCGAAGTGGTGAAACAACTCCAGGCGCAAGGCCGAGTGGTGGCGATGGCTGGAGACGGCGTAAACGACGCTCCAGCCCTGGCGCAAGCCAACGTCGGCATCGCGATGGCCACCGGCACCGACGTCGCCATGGAAAGCGCGGGCATCACTCTGCTGCGCGGCGACCTGCGCGGAGTGGCGCGCGCGCGCCGGCTCAGCCGCGCCACCATGCGCAATATTCGGCAGAATCTTTTCTTCGCTTTCGTCTACAACGCGCTGGGCATCCCCATCGCCGCCGGCGTGCTTTATCCGTTGTTCGGATTGCTGCTCAGCCCCATCCTGGCCAGCGCCGCCATGACTTTCAGCTCCGTCTCCGTGATCAGCAACGCTCTGCGCCTCCGTCACATCAAGCTCTAATCGTCCGCTGCAAGCCCTGTTATAATCTCGCCATGACCTTCATGACCGTCACCTACGAGCTTCAACATCCGCTGCACGCCGAACAGTTCCGCGCCCTAGGAGAATTCGCCAACACCTACGGACTGCAGAGATTTCGCTTCGACGAAGAAACCAACCACCTTCATTTCGATTACGACGCCTCGCGCCTCGAGGACACCGTCGTCGAGCACGTGCTCCGCGCGGCGCGCATTCCCGTCCTGCGCCGCATCCCGGCTGCTTGATCATGAGCGATTCGCCAGCGGTCAAATCCCAGCTCACGCACTTTCCGCCTCCGCTATCGTTCGGCCCGCTACCCTTCAGCAGCGCCGTGCTCGCGGGCAATACGCTGTATCTTTCCGGCCACATCGGCGTTGATCCCGCCACGCGCCAGGTGCCACCCGAAATCGACCGCGAAATCCGCCTGATGATGGACAGCTTCCGGCAAACGCTGGCGCAAGCCGGCCTCGGCATGCAGCATCTGGTCTCCGTGCAGATTTTCTGCCCCGACGTAACTCTGTTCGAGCCCTTCAACGCCATCTATCGCACTTACTTTATCGAACCACTCCCGGCCCGCGCCTTCCTGGGCTCAGGCCCGCTGCTCTTCAATGCGCACTTCGAGATCCAGGGCATCGCCGTCAAGGCATAACGCGGGCGCTGCGAGGCTCGCGGAATGCCTCTCCGCGCAGCGGCGACCAGGCGAGCCATGGCGGAAGCTTTCGCCGAATGTGATTTGTAGAGCTCGCGAATTGTGGGAACTGAAGACGACCGCAACTTCCCCGGCTACACTGCCTTGAAGAACTCGACCGCTCCGACGAAGATGCAAAGGATTGCGAACCACATCAGCGCGAATCGCATCCACAGCAGGAAGCGATACCAGCGGAGGTTCCCATCTCTCACTTCCTTCATCGGAATAATTCCGATCACCGTGGGAAAAATCGCTCCGATCCACCATCGCAGCGCCAAATGAACCGCGGCCTTTCGGGGCGATTCGAGACCCGTGGCGATAAACGTGACTCCGGCCACGATTGCAAAGCTGAGGAAGATCAGAATTTGCGAGGCGGTGCTTTTCAGTTCGGTGAGCCGAGTGACGAGGAAATTGAGCCGTTCCTTCTCGCTTTCGCTCTTGAATTCAGCCGGCACCGCGCGATTCTACACGAAACGCGCCGGGGACGGAAAATTTGAGGACGGGGACAGACGAACTCCACGCTTAAAATTCCGCGCAGGGCGCGCCACAATGTTCTATTTCGTAATTTCGTTTTTTGATTTTCTGCGACAGGCGTTCAAATCGAAATGAAATTAAAAGGGGGCCCCCGCTTGGGATCGGGAACCCCCAAAGTCGCGTTCCTTTGGTTCGGCCTAGGCGTGACCGAACCATGGGGTCATCCATCCTAGCTTCCCTCTCAGAGGCAGGTGGGAACGACCCGTGCCAGCCTGTGACTGGGCCCCTTCCTCCCCATTCACTGGTTGGTGCGGATCGTGTAGGAACGCGACCCACGCCTTTCCCATTGCAACTGGATTACCCAAACTCCTTCGGCATTTTCTTAAAGCTACGCATTGATTCTTCAACCACTTAAGATTTTCCGAGCCTTCCCGCGCCAAGTTCGCAGTTTGTTTTCAGTTTCATTCCGGGAACGGGGTCCCGCATTGGGGCGTCATTTCAACCTTTCAACTTCTCGCTCGCTTCGTTCCTGGTTCTCCGCCGCAATCTCGCCGCAAAAATTTTCCGCAGGTGACCGCCCTTCAGCACCTCCGCCGCCGCTTCGCTTGTTTGCCGCGCCACTCTGCCGCATAATGAAGGTCGGATCGCCCTCGAGTGAAAAAATCTCTGATCGTCGTCCTCGGCGTCTTCATCGGACTTGCGTGCCTGGCTATCGGCCTGGCCGCCAAGCGCCCCGGAGCAATGCTGCCCGGCCACCGCGCCGCCACAAGAGCTGCGCTCGCCTCGGCTCGCGCAGATGCAGGTTCGGACAGCGTGATTCGGCTGGCCAGCAATCCGCAGGCCGCTCCGCCATTTCTTATAAACGACCTCAACGGCATCCCCGTTTCCACAGCCGATTGGAAAGGCAAGGTGGTCATTCTGACTTTCTGGGCCACCTGGTGCCCGCCCTGCCGCGAAGAAATCCCCATGCTGATCGCGCTGCAGAATCGCTACAAGGATCGTCTGCAGGTGGTCGGCATCTCCGTGGACGACGACGAGCCGGCCAACGTGAAAAAATTCGCGCAGGAGGCGGGCATCAACTATCCCATCGTGATGGCCAGCCGCGAGATTCTCGCCGAATATGGCGGCGCGCCGGGCCTGCCAACCACGTTCGTCATTGACACTAACACTCGCGTCGTGCAAAAACACGTCGGCCTGTATCCCGAGAGCGTCTACGAACAGGAGATTCGCTATCTGCTCGGGCTGCCTGTCGAAGCTACGGTCGAAACATTCCAGGATGTGGGCCAGATTTTCCTGAAAAATGCCGCGCTCGCTACCGAGCTTCCCGGCGTAGACTTCGCCGGCCTCAATCCCGCACAGAAAAAAATCGCGCTCAGGCGCCTGAATTCCGAATCCTGCGATTGTGGTTGCACGCTAACCATGGCGCAGTGCCGCATCAACGATACCTCGTGCCCCATCAGCAAGAAACTGGCCGCTCAAGTGGTAAAGGAAGTTGCCGCGGGCAAATCCGCACCGGCTGCTTCTCCAACTGCCGAGCCGAGCACTGCGCCTGCTCCCGATGCAGTGCCTAGCGGCGCACCCGCGGCGCCCGCCGCAAATCCTCACGCGTCACCCACGCCCGGCGCCGGCCGCCCGTAACACCGCGAACTGTTTCATCTCGGCACGGTTCCCTTCCCGCACTTCTCTCCTAGCTCAAGGGTGAACTCGCGCCGCCAAACTGCCGATAGTTACCTCCATGAGCCCAACCTCGTCCGTTACCGAGCCCGAAGCGCAAGCGGCGACCGCGCCGTCCCTGCCGCCCACGCGCGATCTGATCGAATCGCTGCTGAAACTGGCGCCCAACGTCAGCGATATTTTTCTTTCGCCGATGCGCGCACCGGAAGTTCGCACCAACGGACAAATTCTCAAGGCCCAACCGGGTTCGTTGCCGATGATCGTTCCCGAAGACACGCGCCGCATCGCCAGCGATCTGATCGGCAATCGACCCAACGTGTTGCCGCGCCTGGAATCCAGCGGATCGTGCGATTTTTCCTGCTTTCTCGTGGGTCTCGGCCGCTTCCGCGTCAACATTCTTTCGCAGCGCGGCAGTTACGCAATCACTTTGCGCGCGATCGCCGATCCCGTGCTTCCGACGTTTGAAACGCTGCGGCTGCCGCCACAGCTCGATCGCCTGGTGCAGCTGCGTACCGGCCTGGTTATTGTCAGCGGGCCCGCGGGTTCCGGCAAGTCTTCCACTCTCGCTGCCGTGCTCAATCGGATTAACGAGCAAAAGGAAGTTCACATCGTTTCGATCGAAGACCCCATCGAATTTCAGTTTCGCCACATGAAGGCCACGGTGCTGCAGCGCGAGATGCACCGCGACGTTCCCAGCTTCCCGCTGGCAATTCGCTCCGCGATGCGCCATCCGCCGCATGTGGTATTCCTCAGCGAAATTCCCGATCGCGAGACGATGGACGTGGCCCTCGAAGCCGCCGACTGTGGCCACCTGGTTTTCGCTTCGCTGCATACGCCCGACGTCACTCGCACCGTCGGCCACATCCTGCGTTTTTTCTCGCCCGCCGAGGAGCCTGCCACCCGAGCGCGCCTGGCGCGAATCCTACGCGCCATCATTTCGCAGCGTCTATTGCCGCGCAAAGACGGCAAGGGGCAGACGCCAGTCTTCGAAATCCTTTTTTCCACGCCGCACATCCGCGAATGCATCGCTCACGGCGAAGCCAGCGGAATGAGCCTGGTGGACGCAATGCGGGAAGGCGCCGGGACGGGAATGCAATGCTTCGAGGACGAAATGCGGAAACTTCAACTTGGCGGCGTGATCGACGCCGAAACTGGCTGGACGGATCTCTTCGGCGAGCTACCGTCCGCGCGATCTCCTCGCGGCGGCCTGGGCCCTAATCAGGGCCACACCTCGACTCACACCATGCTGCCATCCGCCTGAGCGTGCCGATTTTTTGAGACAACTCGGATTTTCACCACGCTATCTCGACTACGTGCACTCGATGTCCGCGCCAGTAGTGCAACCGCGCTCATCACCAATCTGGTCATCCACTGCGACCGATTTGATCGCCGGCGGGGGCGACTTCCTATCCAGCGGAGCGCGCAGCTTCGCACGGCGCTCGGGCCTTGTCCCCGGTCCGCTCGCATAATCGCTGACGAATACTTGGGCAATCTGTAGATCGGCGACCGCGTAGGAGCCTTCCTCAATCGCTCGACGCAGCGCCGCGACGCGCGCCTGCCGAACATCTGGAACACCCTTAATCGCCTTGCTCAGCCGCGAATAGATGACCGCATCCGGCGCCAAATCCGCTCGCCTGTTGGGCGTAAGATTTTTCGAAAGCGATGATTTTTTTGCCGCATCGGGATCTCCGGCGCGGCGACCTGACGTTGTCGAAGCGACCTGCAAACCGAGATTTTGGTCCATCTGGGCGCACGACCTCCCTGGACGGTTGGAATTTGAGTCCATGTGTTCCTCGTATCGGTCGCTCATGAGAACCCTTTAATTGCACGTGAGTTGCTGCGCGGAATTTTGCGCCAGCCTCGCGGGAGCAAGCTGCAAGTAGGCGACCAAGACTTTGCCAGGTTCTGGATGCCGCGGTATAAGGATTCAAAGGAGTTACGCGCGCAGGTGGCCGCGCCCTCAACTCTGATTTTGGGTTAAGCCGATACTTTTTGCGCGCCTCGACCGTCGTCGGAGAAAAATCGGACCACGCGGCATCGCACAACACTGGCCGAAACGGGTTCGGCCCTGCCATCCGGTCAGTTCGGCCTATCCAGCAGCGGCGCAACGCGGCTCCTGATCTGCTCGGGAGAGAGCGGCCGCCGGATATAACTACGGGCACCAGCGGATAGCGCCTCAACCGCGCGCGCCTCGTCGCTCTCGCTAGCGATCATCACCACTGGAGTATCTTTGGCGTGCTGGACGCTGCGCAATGCTTGCAGAAATTCCAGCCCGTCCATCGCCGGCATATTTACGTCGCTGAAAATCAAATCCACGGGACCGTCTTGCAGTGCTGCAAGCCCCTGCACTCCGTTTCCCGCTTCCAGGATCTGCGCGATCTCGATTCCCGCCTCGCGCAGGCACCGCTGCACAATTTTACGCATCACCGCCGAATCGTCCACAATCAACACACGAATCGCATTCATTTTCGGGCCTTTGCCAGGCGAGTGCTGGCCGGCTCTAAGATTTTTTCCAAGCGTGTGCCCGCGAAATGTTTTTCAATGGCGCCGGCGGAAGCGAGACGGCCACGGGCGGCGCCGGCACGGGCAACGGCAGAGCTGCCGGGAGCGGCACCGTTGGCGGAGCCAAAACAGGAACAGCCGCGCGCAAAGCCGACCGCGCCTGTGATTGCCCGCGGCCTATCGCCGCAGCCGAAGCCATTGCGCCACGCGAACAATTTGGCGCTCGCGCCGCCAGCGAAAGCTCGCCGGAACCTACGGCAGCCGGGGCGGACCGGCTCCCGCTGCGGTCCAGCAGTTCCCGTAGCCGCGCGCGCATGCGAATGAGCGCGGTCGAATGAATTTGCGACACGCGCGATTCGCCGATGCCCAGAACGGCGCCCACTTCCTTCATAGTTAGTTCTTCAAAGTGGTAGAGCGCCAGAACGCGACGCTCGCGGTCCGGCAGCTCACCAATCGCCTTTTCCAGCAGCGAAGTCATCTCCGAGCGAAAAGTTTTCTGAAACGGATCTTCCTCGGTGACACCGGGACGCGACTGAATCCGCTCTTCGCCATTGCCAAATTCCGAAGAATCCGCCTCCAGGCTTCCGATATCGAGGCCGCGCAAATCGCCAAGCAAGTGCTGCAAATCTTTCAGCGGCATCTCAAGTTCGACAGCAATTTCCGGCTCGCTCGGATCGCGTCCCAGGCGCGCTTTGCAATTTGAGACGGCCTGCTCGAGCCGCCGCGCCTGGCGCCGCAGGGTCCGCGGGCTCCAATCCACCTGCCGCAAGCTATCGAGAATCGCTCCGCGAATCCGAAATTCCGCGTAGTGCTTGAGCTGCACATTTTTCGCGGGATCGTATTTGCGGACGGCATCCATCAGTCCCAGAATTCCGGCGTGCACGAGATCTTCGAGAAGAACTTGCGGGGGCAATCGGTCGTGAATGCGCCGAGCGATGTACTGCACTTGAGGAAGGTGTTCCAGCAAGAGCCCCTCGCGCTCGGCATCATCAAGCGGAAGGCGAATTGGAGCGGTTTGTTCCAATATCAGAGTCACGTGAGACCTCCAGAATCAGGCGGTGCGCGAAGAGCGAGCCAGGTCATGGGAGTTCTCCTATCGAGTGGGCCGGGACATGCGAAGGAAATTCCGCGGGCAAAAGTACGGCAACTCCAAGAATGACGGCGCCGAGAACCAGCGACCCGAGCAGGCGGCCACGCTGGTGCAAAATCGCGAGGAGCGGATCGCTTCGCCAACTGGCACGGTCCCGTACAGATCTCGGGCGCGCTACCTCGACATCAGCGATGTTGCCGGGTTCGGATAGTTTCTCTTTCGCAACTGGCACGGGAGTTCACCACTCCTGGGGAGTCAATGAGAGAGGAGCAATCGGAGCGCCGAAAACAGAGCGCGATGGGAGTTTCTGCGCATCGCTGCAAAATGGCTCCAAGGCATTGCAAGGAAGAGTGTTGAGGACAGCAGAAACAAGTCAGCGGGCAAAACATCCGACAGAAGTTGCGAACGGCGAAACCGAAACGGGAATCACCTAATGAAGATGGGCTTGCGGACGAGTGGCAGCCTGAAACGAAGCCGGCCGTCGCCATAGAAATCGACCCTTCAACGCCGACGCCACGGCGAAAATCTTGCAGGTCGTCGTCTAACGGCAATTCCTATCCGGCCGAAACTTCTCCTCCCAGCCGATAGCCCACGCCCCGAATGGTGTGAATCAATTTAAGTTCCGAATCTGCGTCCACCTTTTTTCGCAAATAATTGATGTACACATCCACGATGTTGGTCATGGTGTCGAAAGAAAGATTCCACACATTCTGAATAATTTCCGTTCGCGTCACTCGATGTCCGGCGTGCCGCATCAAATATTCTAGTAGCCCAAACTCCTTAGGCGTCAGGTCGATCGCGCGGCCCGCGCGCCTCGCGCTATGCTCCACGCGGTGCAGCTCGAGATCCTCCACGCGCAGAATCGCTTCCGCATTGCGACCTCCGCGCCGCAGCAGCGCCCGCACCCGCGCCGAAATCTCCGTAAAGGCGAATGGCTTCAGCACGAAATCGTCGGCGCCTAAATCCACTACTTGCACGCGATCCTCACCGCGGGTCCGATTGGTGATGATCAGGATCGGCAGCCGGTCATGATGCAGCCGCGCGTGCTGCAACACAGCCAACCCCTCGGCTTCCGGAAGATTTAAATCGAGAATCGCCAGATCGTATTCACGATCCTGTAAGAACGATTTCGTTTCCTTCACATCGCGCGAGAGATCCACGGCATAGTGCTCTTCGCCGAGACCTCGTTCGAGAAACGTTCCCAACGCTAGGTCGCTTTCGGACACCAGTAGGCGCATAGAGACTCCAATGGAAGGGGGTGAAGCGGGAGGTTCCCAAGAGAAGTACAAATCTAATGAAGAAATACGAAGCAGTCAAAGGAAATTACGGTCTGCTGAAAATATAATTTGCGAGAGCCTCAAACCGTTTCAGATTGAAACTGCTCGCACGAATCGCCAGACTAAATGTGGACCGAAATGGTTGGCGCAGACCAAAACGGGAACAGCTTCACGGCCTCGTCATCTTTTCCGGGCGCACCAGCGCATCAAACTCTTCGGCGCTCAAATATCCCAGCGCCAGCGCCGCCTCGCGCAAGCTGCGGTGTTCGTGATGCGCTTTGTGCGCGATTTCCGCTGCGCGGTCGTATCCGATTTTTGGACTGAGCGCGGTAACCAACATAAGAGAATTGCCGACGTTCTCGGCGATGCGCTTGGAATTCAGTTCGATCCCCGAGGCGCAGTGATCCACGAACGATCTGCAGGCATCCGCCAGCAGCCGGACCGAGTGCAGAAAATTGTGGATGATCACGGGCTTGAACACATTCAGCTCGAAATTTCCCTGCGAGCCGGCAAAGCCGATTGCCGCGTCGTTGCCAAGGACCTGCACAGCAACCATGGTCATGGCCTCCGACTGCGTGGGGTTCACCTTACCGGGCATGATGGACGAGCCCGGCTCATTTTCGGGCAGAGCCAGCTCGCCGAGCCCGGCGCGCGGCCCAGAGGCCAGCCAGCGAATATCGTTGGCGATCTTCATTAGCGAAGCGGCTAGAGTTTTTAGCGCTCCGCTCGCGAACACCAGTTCGTCGTGCGCGGAAAGCGCCGCGAATTTATTCGGGTGTGAAGTAAAAGGCAGGCCGGCAAGCTCCGCGATTTTCTTCGCCGCCCGCGCTCCAAACTCCGGATGGGCATTTAAACCGGTGCCCACCGCAGTGCCACCGATCGCCAGATCGTAAAGCCCGGGCAGGACTTCGCGCAATCGAGCGACGTCGCGATCAAGTAAGCTAACCCATCCGGAAAATTCCTGGCCCACGGTGAGCGGCGTGGCGTCCATCAGATGCGTGCGCCCAATCTTCACTACATCCGCAAACTCGCGAGCTTTGTCATCGAGCGCGTCGCGCAGCCGTTCGACGGCGGGAATCAGCACTTCGGTGACGCGGGTGGCGGCCGCGATGTGCATGGCCGTGGGAAACGTGTCGTTGGAGGACTGCGACATATTCACGTCGTCATTCGGATGAATCGGTTTCTTGCTGCCCATCGCGCCGCCGGAAATTTCAATCGCGCGATTCGAGATCACCTCGTTGGCGTTCATATTGGTCTGCGTGCCGCTGCCGGTCTGCCAGATACGCAGAGGGAAATGCGCGTCGAGTTTTCCGGCGATCACTTCGTCGGCGGCCTGCACAATCAGCCGCGCCTTTTCGGGAGAAAGCTTGCCAAGGTCCTGATTCACCAAGGCGGCGGCTTTTTTCAAGACGCCCAAAGCGCGAATTAGCTCGGGCGGCATCACGTCGGTGCCGATATCAAAATGGATCAGAGAACGCGCGGTCTGTGCGCCGTAATAGCGGTCCACTGGAACTTCAATCTTGCCCATGCTGTCGGATTCCACGCGCATCTTGGCCGAAGGCGCGGGTGCAATAGGCGCAGATGACGCTTTGGCGTCCACAAGTCCCTCCTCAGGGAATTGATCCGGCCCATGCAGCCGGACGATATCGGTCTACACGCTTAGGATACCGCGGAAATCCGCGCGGCGCAGGCCCTTGTGTCGCGGCGTGTCGTCACCGGGCCTGCCGAGGCGCTCCGCAACGCGCGATTGGTACCGCCAGCCGGCTGCGAAACCTGCGGCCAGCTGTACGACTGTTGGACTTATGTACAGGCGTAATGGCCGCCCGAGGCGCTTAAGATGAGGTTGGGCAGTCTGCCACGAGTGGCGAAGCCGTGTGCCCGGCCGAGGGGAATAACGCGCCGGGAAGTGAATTTGGGGCGCGCTTCGGCTTTGCGGTGGACCGGAACCTGGGGCTGAGGGAATGTCTCTCCTACTGCGACTTTTCACGCGTGAAGAAGCTGCCAGGCCAAGTGTGCTCGTCGCGGTCAGCGAACTGCCCGCGGAATCTGCTGTGACGGAAGCGGGAGAAACGGCTGAAGTCGAGGCGGCCCAGATCGCCAGCGCGATCGCCGAGATGGCGGCCGAGGGCGGTGCGGTTGGGACGCCTGCGGCCGACATCGCATCCGCAATTCATCGTGCGGCGTTGGCCTTGCCAGCCAACGAAAATGACGAGCCTTCCGAGTGGGAAAAGGCCGCGACGGCCACGCTCGATGACGGTGCGTCGAAGCCTGGCACGCCGGGCGCAGAACGTCTGCCTGCGGTTGCCGCAGCGAGCGTTGTACCAGCCGCCGCAAACATTGCGGCCAGCGAACTGCCAGCAACAAATCCCATTGCGGAAATCGCGGCGACCAACCCAACCGCAAACTCGCGCGAAGCCAATCTCGGCTCGCCAGACGTGCCGATCATTTCGCAGCAAGCGAACGCCGCCTCCCACGATTTCCAAGAAACTTCCACCGACGTGAGAGCCAGTTCGCTTGACGCTGACGCCATTGCCAACGCCGAGCCGCCCGGTACCGATGCGATTTCAAACGACGGCTCACACGCCGCTGCCGCCAGCCTCGAAGCTACTCCATACTCCGGGCCGAGAATTGAAGCCAGCGAGTGGGCTCTCGAAGAGGCGCTTGCCAATCACAAGGAATGGCTCGACACCAAGGGCGTCTACGGACGTAAGGCCGACCTGCACAAGATGGAGCTCGAGGGCGTCGAGCTAATCGGCGCCACGCTGCGCTACGCCGATCTGGAAGACGCCAACCTGCGCGCGACCGATCTGCTGCTCGCCGATCTCCGCGACGCCTGCCTGGTCCGCGCGAATTTCGAGGACGCCTGCCTGGTGGGCGCCAATCTCGAGGGCGCCAATCTCGAAGGCGCCACGCTCGATGCGGCCATGGGCCTGGTTCCCCGCCAACTGGCCGGTGCGAACTTGCGCGCCGCGTCCGTTCCCGCGAGCGTCGAGGAGTTTCCGGCGCAGAAAGAATTTTCGAGCGCCTCGCAGATGGCTGCGCGATACTTCGTAGCGGTTTCTTCGTTCTGCGCGGTGGCCTGGCTGCTCATCTGGAGAACGAAGGACGCGCAACTGCTTACCGATTCCGCCGTACTTCCATACGTCCACGCCACCACCGCGCTGCCGACCGCCGAGTTTTACCTCATCGCTCCCGTCGCTCTCTTCATTCTCTACATGGTGTTTCATTACCACCTCCAGCGAACATGGGAAG
>JBAVQT010000427.1:0-3023 GCA_049694295.1 Candidatus Acidiferrales bacterium | reverse complement strand
GGCGAAGAGGAACGCAACTAACGCGATGGTGTGCCACAGCGGCGCGACCAGCGCCCGATCGCGCGCCCCAGTGGCAGGTGCGACTGGCGCATTTTCTGGCGTCGGCTCCGGCGCCTCAAAATTAATGTTGGACACCCGCGGCTCCCATGATGTCGAATTCGATCGCCTAGCTTATCAACCGCCGCGTCGCGATGAAAACGGGTCGACACCGCTTCACTCTCCGCCGCTTGCAGGCTCGCTCCGCGTCGCTCTTGCTTGGAAGCATCCGCCAACGCGGAGTATCATGGCGCGGTTTCGCAAAAGCACCCCGCATCGCCAGCAGGAGCGGCAAATGAAATTTCAATTCATCTGGATCAGTCGAATATCCTTCGCCTGTTTGCTTTTCACAGCCTTCCTGGCGCTGCTCGTGACGTCGGTCGCGCGCCGCGTTCACGCGCAGCAGGATTCCAAGCCGGTCGGCATATTCGATGCCAGTGGAAGCGTCGGCGAAACTCCGCGCATCGGCAGTATCGCCTTTGACGCCGCCTCCGGCGAGTACCGCATCACCGGTGGTGGCGAAAATATTTGGGGAGCCTCCGACGCTTTCGAGTTCGCCTGGAAGCGAATTTCCGGCGATGTGAGAATCAGCGCGGACGTGCAGTTCATCGGCCCAGGCGCGGTCGAGCATCGCAAGGCCGTCCTCATGGTGCGCGAAACTCTCGACGCCGGCTCGGCCTACGCCGATGTCGCTCTCCACGGCAGCGGCCTCACCTCACTGCAATATCGTCTCGCGCCCAGCGCCGACACGCAGGAACTAAAGTCCACCGTCAACGCCCCGCTCCACGTCCAAATCGAACGCCGCGGCGACGAATTCACCATGTTCGCCGGAAAGCCCGGCGACCCGCTCACCGTCAGCGGGCCGGTGCGCGTAGCTCTCGCCAATCCCGTCTACGTGGGCCTCGGTGTCAGTTCCCACGACGCCCATGTGCTCGAGACCGCCATCTTCAAGAATGTGCGCATCGAAAAAATTGACGAAAGCAACGCCAACCCCTCCCATGTCCGCAGCAGCATTTCCATTTACGATCTGGCAACCAAAACCGTTCGCCTGCTCTACGCGGCGGACACCCTCTGGGAAGCGCCCACTTGGTCGCCCGATGGAAAATATTTGCTCGCGAATTCGGGCGGCCGCCTCTACCGGTTCGCCTTAGACGCCGCCGGCGCAGGGCAAGCTCGTCCCGATCCAATCGCGCTCGACGCTCGATACCTCTGTAACAATGACAAAGGAATTTCGCCCGACGGAAAGACCATTGCCTTCTCCGCCACCGATCGCGGTTCGCAGGGCTCGCAAGTCTTTGTCGCCGACTCCGCTGGATCCAGTCCGCGCCTGATCGTCGCGACGCAGCCGAGTTATTTCCATGCCTGGTCGCCCGACGGCAACTGGCTGGCATTTGTCGGCCAGCGCAACGGCAGTTTCAATATTTTCAGAGTCGCCGCCAGCGGTGGCGTTGAGCAGCGCCTAACGTCGGCTGCCGGCTACGATGATGGCCCCGATTATTCTCCGGACGGAAAATGGATCTACATCAATTCGCGCCGCTCCGAAAAATGGGAAATCTGGCGATTTCCCGCGCAAGGAGCTGGCGCGGCAGACGCGCAAGCCGAGCGCGTCACCAACGACGAATGGGAAAATTGGTTTCCGCATCCTTCGCCCGACGGCCATTGGTTGCTGATTTTATCCTTCCCGCATGGAACCCCCGGGCACGATGCCAAGACGATGGTGCGTCTGCGCATCATGCCGTTGCCCGGCGCAAAGACGGACGCCATCGCGGCAACGCCTTCAATCCAGTCGCTCGAAGAATTTTACGGCGGGCAGGGAACCATTAACGTAAATTCCTGGTCGCCCGATTCGAAAAAGTTTGCGTATGTAAGTTATCAGCCGCTTTCAGGAGATCAAAAATGATGGACCGGCGAAATTTTCTGCGCAACGCGGCTGTAACCCTCAGCGCCGCGAGCGCGTTTGCCGGCAAGGGACTCGCCGCCATCTCCGCGCTGCGGGCCCGCCCCTTGGGCGCCCAGCTTTACACCGTGCGCGACCAGGCCGAGCGCGATCTGCCCGGAACTCTCGCCGCGATTCGCGCGATTGGCTACCAGGAAGTCGAAACATATTGGAACGTCTATTCGCACCCCGCAGCCGAACTCAAGCGCATGATCGCCGATCATGGCTTACTCGCGCCCAGCGGCCACTTCGATTATGACGGACTCGAGGCCAAGCTCGATTACGCGACGGAGTTGGGATTGCACTGGGTGATCTGTCCCATGCTGCCGCAAAATTTGTGGGGCTCGCTCGATGGTTTCCAGCGCGCCGCGGAGCAGTTCAATAAATGGGGCGAGCGCATCAACGGGATGGGCATGCGCTTCGGTTTTCACAATCATGATTACGAGTTCCGCCCCTTTGGAAACACCTCCGGATTCGAGGTCCTGATGTCGCAAACCGATCCCCAGCTCATGTGCCTGGAAATGGATTGCTACTGGATGACTCAGGCCGGGCAAGACCCGGTCGCGATGTTGAAGAAGCTTGGCCCCCGAATCGAGCTCCTCCATTTAAAGGACCGCAAGCCCGGTTTTCCGATCTCCTACGAACTCAATCGGGCCGCCGAACATTTCACCCCGGTAGGCACCGGTACCATCGACTGGAAAGCGATCCTGAGCCTCGCCCGAACCAGCGGCGTGAAAAATCTTTTTGTCGAGCAGGATTCCGGCGACTTGCCCGCGATCGAGTCGCTGAAGATCAGCTATCGAAATCTTCAGCCGTTGTTGTAGAGCTTGCGTTCCTCTTGGTCATTATTCCGATGTAGCCGACCCGCGCTTGAAAGAAAGCGCAAGTGCTCCAGGAGAAACTCGGGGCTGAGCATCTGAAATACCGGAAGGGAACTTGGTTTTAGCTTTCCGTTGTCGCTACCGGGCGCAACATTTCCACGTTCTGGATCAGCGTGTCGCAGATCTTAATGCAGATGTCTCTCACCCGCTTGTGCGATGCCGCGTCCGCC
>JBAVQT010000426.1:0-16582 GCA_049694295.1 Candidatus Acidiferrales bacterium | reverse complement strand
AAAGTGAGCAGGCGATCGGAATAAACAGATTGATCAACCTGGTCGTCAAGCGACATGGCGTTGAAGAGCGGAAGGCTGGCGTCGAATTTTGCGACCGTCTTTTTGAGAGTGACGATGAGCGAGGCCGGTTGCTGGTCGGTGCGAACGTAAAAAGTGGCATCCTCGAGGAGCGGGTCCTGCGAGTAGGGATAGAACACAAATGGCTTGATCTGTTCGCGCACGCTGGAATGCTTGCTGTCCGCGACGACGCCGACGATCTCGATATCGGGGTGAACGCCATCGCCGGCGCCACGAGCCAAATGGAGGCCGATGGGATTTCTTCCCGCGAAATAGCGGCGGGCGGTTTGCCGATTGATGATGGCCACCTTGGGACTATCCGCGGTATCGTTGGGGCGAAATTCGCGTCCGGCGAGAAGCGGAATGCCCAGAGTGGCGAAATAATCGGGACCGATCATGTTGCGATAGACGTCGATGTCTTCATCGGGACGCACCTGGTAGCCTTCGATGGTGAGATTTCCGCTGGAGTCATCGTCCTGGAACAAAGGAATTTCCGCGGCGCTTACGGACTGCACGCCGGGCAGCGCGGCGACGGCATCGCGCAGGCGATCGAAGAGCGCGGTGGTTTGCGCGCGTGTGTAGCCGCTATCCCGCGGATCGAGCTCGAACTGAACGACGTGGCTGGTGCGCACGCCGAGCGCCGCTTGCTTCAAATGCAACAGGCTCTGCGCGAAGAATCCCGCGCCAGCCAGCAACACGACGGTGAGCGCGACCTGCGAGGCCACCAGCCACTTACGCAAACGAACGCCAGATGCGCCGGCCGAGACGCTCGCACCCTGATCTTTCAGCATGGTCTGAATTTTAATGCGGCTGGCACGGAGCGCGGGGGCGAGTCCAAACAAAAAAGAAGTTCCCAGCGTGAGCGCGGCGGCGAAAAGCATCACGCGGCCATCGAGTCGCGCGTTCATGCCGGCCATTCCGGCGCTGGCGGGAATCGAGCCGACCAGAGTTTTGAGGGTCCACGAGCCGAGAGCGATTCCGGCGGCGCCACCGGCTAGCGCCAGCAGGAAACTTTCGGTGAGCAGTTGGCGTATGAGGCGGCCGCGTCCGGCGCCCAGCGCCAATCGCACTGCGATTTCGCGTTGGCGCGCTTCGCCCTGCGCCACCAGCAGACTTGCCAGATTGGCGCAGGCGATGAGCAGCACCAGACCGACCATGGCCAGCAGGGAGAGCATGGGCGCGCGCACATTACGCTGGAGGATTTCCCGGCCGTGCTCGCCGGGATCGAGAAGAAGCTTTTTATCGCCATAGGCCTTGGCGACTTTACCCGACATTTTTTGCGAGGACAGATCGGCGGCAAGAATCGCGTGATACGACGGCGCGACGGCTGCTTCGGCACGCTGGGGCGTGAATCCGGGCTTGAGGCGGCCGATCAAGGACAGCCAATGATCCTGGCGAGCGTCCAAGGCGTCGTAGCCGGGGAAGACCTGGGCCTTCATGGTGAGCGGAACGAAAAGATCAGGAGTCTGACCGATCTGCACGCCGAAAAAACCAGGCTGGCTTACGCCGACGACGGTGAGCAACGTGCCATTCACGGTGAGCTGCTTATTGAGAATTGCAGGATCGCCGCCAAAACGGCGAGTCCAATACCCGTAACTCAAGACAGCGACGGGATTGGCGCCGGGCGCCGTCTCGTCTTCCGCGCCGAGGAGGCGCCCCAACGCGGGATGCACGCCGAGCACATCAAAATAATTTCCAGACACGAGCTCACCGCCGGCGCGCTCTGTGCCATCGTGCGCAGCGACGCTTAAATCAACATGAAAGCGCGCGATGAGTCCGGAGAAGGCGGGAGCCCGATCGCGAAGGTCTTCGTACAGCGGGTAGGAGAAGGAGCTGCCATCATCCGCATCGCTCCAGGTGTGACCCGGATTGGGACCGGGTGAGTGGAGGATCACCAACTCCTGGGGATTGCGAACCGGAAGATCGCGAAGCAGAACCTGATCGGTGAGCGAGAAGATGGCGGTGTTGGCGCCGATGGCGAGAGCGAGGGTGAGAATCGCGATGAGCGTGAAGCCCGGACTCTTGGCCATCATTCGCAGCGCGTAGCGAACATCCTGGAGCAGCGTTCCCATTATTATGTCTCCGCGAACTACCCTGGCACTTGGCGCGACTCTGCTGCCGGGCTACACCGCCTGTGATTTTTTCTCGGGGTCGAGAATCCAGCCATCGGCGAGCTGGATGATGCGATTGCCGTAGGCGGCCCAGGCATCGTTGTGAGTCACCTGGATAATCGTGGTGCCGTCGTCGTTCAATTTTTTGAGAAGGTCCATGATCAACTTACCCTGGCTGGAATGGAGACTGCCGGTAGGCTCGTCAGCGAGAATCAGCTTGGGACGGCCGATCACGGCGCGGGCCACGGCCACCAATTGCTGCTGACCTCCGGAAAGCTGATTGGGAAAGAGGGATTTTTTTCCGACGATCTGGAAGCGGTCGAGAGCGTCGGCAACCATGCCCTCGCGCTCGGCTTTTTTTATGTCGCGATAGGAGAGCGGCAGATCGAGATTTTCGGCCACGGTGAGATTATCGAGCAGGTGATATTGCTGGAAAACGAAGCCGATGTATTTTTTGTGCAGTTCGACGCGGCGGCGATTGTCGAGTTTGTGGACGGGGTTATCGAGCAGGAAATATTCGCCTTTCCAGGCGCCGTCGAGCATGCCGATAATGCCCATGAGGGTGGATTTTCCGGCGCCGGAAGGCCCCATGATGGTGACGAAATCGCCCTCGCGAATTTCGAGATTGATGCGCCGGAGCACCCACGTCTTGCCCGCGCCGGATTCGTAAAATTTCTCAACGCCTATCAATTGAATCACGCACCGTCTCCTTGAGCCGCGGATGCCGCGCGGCTATCGGGTGTCTCTGGCGGCAAAAGCTCATCGCAAGTCTACTCCTCGGAAACTGAACTTCTCATCCGGCGCTGCTCAGTGGAGGCAGGTCACTCATAGCGAAGAGCCTCCATGGGATCGACGCGCATGGCGCGGCGCGCAGGCAGATAGCAGGCGGCCAAAGCCGCGGCGCCGAGGAGCAATGTGCAGCCGGCGTACGTCCAGACATCGGTGGCGCTGACACTGTAAAGCAGAGTGGCGAGCAGACGCGAAGCTGCGAGAGCGATGCCGAGGCCGATAGCGATTCCCAAGCCCGCGAGCCACAAACCGTTCGCGAAGACCAGTCGCAAGATCGCGCCTCTGGGCGCGCCGAGCGCCATGCGGATGCCGATTTCATGGGTGCGCTGCGCCACGTTGAAGGCAACCACGCCGTAAATTCCGATGGCGCCGAGAAAGAGAGCCATCGCGACAAAAAAGCCCATGAGCTTGGCGGTGAGGTTGTAACCGCTATATTGCTCGTCCATGAGCGAAACGATGGAACGGACCTGCGAGACGGGCTGATCCGCATCAACCGACCAGATGTCCGAGCGGATGGCGGAGGACAGGGCTACGGGGTCGGCGCTCGAGCGCACCACGATGCCCATGGCGCGTGAAGGAAATTGGGCGAAAGGCACGTAGAGTTCGCGATCTCGTTTTTGTTTGGGCGCGTTGTAAAGTTTCACGTCCTGCACGACGCCGACGACGGTCGCGGTGATGTCCTGTTCGTGGGTGAAGCGCAGCTTCTGGCCGATGGGATCCTGGTGAGGCCAGTAGTAGTTGGCGAGAGTTTGATTGATGACGACGACCTGCGCCGCCGCAGGGCCGTCCGAAAGCTCGAAGGAGCGCCCCTTGATTAACGCAATTTCCATGGCGCGAAAATATCCGGGCGTGACCGCGGCATAATCGGCGCTAATAAATTCTCCGGGAGCGGGCGCGGGCTGGTCCGCTCGAAATACGAACACGTCCGAACAACAATCGGCGAAAGGAACGGAAGAGGTAGCGCCGGCGGCTTGGAGATCCGGCGAACTCTGGATTCGCTGCATGACGCGATCGTAAAAATTGCGAATGTCCGCCGGCTGCTGGTACTTGGTGGCAGGAAGCTCGAGCTGGGCGGATATCACATTTTCGGGGTGAAATCCGGGATTCGCGCGGGTCTGCCCCAGGAAGCTCTGCACCAGCAGCATCGAGCAGATCACGGTGACCACAGCGAGCGCTACTTCGCCTACCACCAGGGCGCTTCGCAGGTGGGCTCCCTGGCGGTGGCCGGTGGCGCGGCCAGAGGCTTCCTTGAGCATCGAATTGACGTCCAATTTCGACGCGCTGATTGCGGGCGCGAGGCCAAAGAGCAGTCCGGTTGCGAATGCGATGGCAAACGAATAGAGGAGCGTCACAAGATCTAGACTCACTTCGCCGTAGTTGACCAAAAATCCTCGGATGTGTGCGGGAATGCCCGCCTCGATCCAGCCCAGTCCGAAGTGTGCGACGCCAAGGCCCGCGACGCTGCCAGCGAAGAACACCAGGACCGTTTCGGTCAACAATTGACGAATCAAGCGGGGCCGGCTGGCACCCACGGCGGCGCGAACGGCGAGTTCGCGGGTGCGGCCGGTGGCGCGCGTGAGCGTCAGGTTGGCGACGTTGGCGCAGGCGATCAGCAGTACCAGGCCGACGATTCCGAAAAGGGCCACCACTTCATCGTTTCCCTGTTCACGGCCGATTTGGTATTGCAGGGTGTGGAGAATGGCGCCCTGATCGGCGTTGGTCTCCGGGTAGGTTTTCGCGAGCTGCGCTTCGATGCCGGACGTGTCGGCTTGCGCTTGAGCGAGGGTGACACCGGGCTTCATTCTGGCGATGGTGAAGAGCCAGTTATGGAGGCGATCCGCTCGCTGCGGCTCGGTAAGAGCCAGGGGCGTCCAGATATTCGATTCGCCGGTGAGCGGCAATTGAAATTTCGCGGGCATCACTCCGACCACGGAGTAGGATTCGCCGTCGATTTGAATGGTGCGGCCGATAATTTGCGGATCGCCCGCGTAGCGCGTCTCCCACAAGCCGCGGCTTAAGATCGCGACGTGCGCCGCGCCGGGCCGATCTTCTTCGGGAAGGAACGAGCGACCGAGGGCGGGTGTGGCGCCAAGCGTCTCGAAAAAATTCCAGCTGACGCGAGCGCCCAATATGCGATCGGGCGTGCCGCCGCCGGTAAGATTAAATTCGGTGGGGGAGGAAACGCTGAGCTGGTCGAAAGAGCGTGCGCTGCGCTGAATATCGTAGATGTCCGCGGCGTCGTTGGTATTGCCGGCCGATCCCGTCTTGGTGTTCTCGCTTTGGATGACGACCAGTTGATCGGGGTGAGGATAGGGCAACGGATGGATCACCCAGGCGTTGACGAAGCTGAACATCACGGTATTCATGCCGATGCCGAGCGCCAGGGTGAGGATGGCGATGAGCGTGAAGCCGGAATTTCTTGCGAGCATCCGAACGCCGTAGCGAATGTCTTGCAGCAGCGATGTCATCCCGCCTCCTATTCGTAACGCAGAGCGACTACCGGGTCCACGCGCATGGCGCGACGCGCGGGCACGTAAGACGCGAGCAAACTCACCGCGGCCAGCAGCAGCGCCACGGCGGCGAAGGTCCAGGGGTCGGTGGCGCTGACGCCGAAGAGCATTTTGCCCATCAGGCGAGTGAGCAGCAGCCCCGCGACGATGCCGACTACGATTCCGGCGAGCGCCATTTGCGATCCCTGACCGATCACCATTTGCAGAACGTCTTTTTTCTGCGCGCCGAGCGCCACACGAATGCCAATTTCGCGGGTGCGCTGGCCGACGAAATACGAGATGACGCCGTAGATGCCGATGCTGGAAAGCAGCAGCGCGAGCGCGGCGAAGATTCCCAAGAGGATCATGGAGAAGCGGCGGGCGGCGAGCGAATCGGAAATGACCTGCTCCATGGTTTCCGTTTCGTAGACCACATTTTCGCCGTTCAGGCCTTCGACAGTTTGGCGGATCGCTCCGGTCATCGCTTGCGGTGCGCCGGCGGTGCGGACGACGACTTCGGCTTGCGGCGGCCCCTGCATCAGGCTTTCAGGAATTTGCATGAACGACATGTAGAGTTGCGCGCGGATGTCGTTTTGCGCCTCGTTATCGAGTCCCCAGTGCTTGACGTGGCCAACTACGCCGACGATTTCGGCCTTTTGATCGATGATGCCGAGATTGACGTACTTGCCGATGGGGTCCTGATGCGGAAAAAACTTGGCCGCGAACATTTCATCGATTACAACCGCCATTGGGACATGTTCGTTGTCGGCGTCCGTCACGAATCGCCCGCTTTTGAGGGGGATGCCCATGACTTTCAGGTAGCCGGGCTCGACGACGTAGAAAAGCGTGGGACTCATGTCGCTCATGTGCGCCGGTTTGGGCTGGCCCTCGAGCCAGAAGGGCAACTCCGAATCTCCGGACATTGGCAGAGAACCTGCGGTGAGGGAGACCGCCTGAACGCCGGGAATCGCCGCGAGCGCGGCGTGCATTTGCCGCATGGCGGCGCGCGTGGTGGCTGGCGTGGCGCCGAGCGAGGGCGACATGGAAAGGCCGAACTCCAGCACATTTTTAGGATTGAATCCCGGATCGACGGACCACAGATCGACGAGGCTGCGAATCATCAGGCCTGCGCCGCTCAGCAACACCACGGCCAGCGCCATCTCGACCATGACGAAGATGCCCTGCGCGCGGTGGCGCGCGCCACTCGAGCCGCGGCCGCTTTCGTTGAGAGTTTTTTGCAGATTGGTACGAGCCGTCTTGAGCGCCGGGGCGAGACCGAAAATAATTCCCGCCAGCACGGATACGCCGAGCGTGAAGGCCAGCACGCGCCCATCGAGACCGATGGCTTCAGATCGCGGAAGAGCCTCGGGCAGCAGGCGCAGGGCGGCTTGCGTGCCCCACGCGGCAAACAGCAGTCCGAGTGCTCCTCCAGCAAGCGAGAGCAGCACGCTTTCGGTAAGCAACTGGCGGATGATGCGTCCCTGGCTGGCGCCCATGGCGGCGCGGATGGCGAATTCCCGGGTGCGTCCGGTGGAACGCGCGAGAAGCAGATTGCCCACATTGACGCAGGCAATGAGCAGCACGAAGCCGACCGCGCCGAGCAGCACCAGCAGAAACGGCTTTATCGAGCCGACCATTTCGGCCTTTAGTGAAGATACGGCAACGCCTACATCCTTGTCGGAATCCGGATATGTGGCCGCCAGGTTGGCCGACACTCGATCCATATCGGCCTGAGCCTGAGCGATGGTGACACCGGGCCTCAGGCGGCCGATGGCGTCCATGCCCTCGGCGACGCGGCGGTCCTGAAACATGGGGTCTTTGTTTTGGGCCAGAGGAACGTAGACCTCGGTGTTGTCGCGGAAGTTCTGGACCGTGAGATGGAAGCCGTCGGGGATCACGCCGACAATCGTGTAGCTCGATCCATTGAGCGTTACCGGCCGGCCCACGGCATCGAGCGCGGAGCCGAATTTCCGTTTCCAAAGTCCCTGACTGATGAGCACCACGGGCGCGGCGCCGTGGATGTCGTCATCTTTCATGAAGATGCGGCCGGCGACTGGATTCACGCCGAGAATGGAGAAAAAGTCGGCGGAAACCATTTGTACTTTCACGCGTTCGGCTTCGCCCACGCCGGTGAGGCTGAAATCATCGGAGCGATATCCGGCGATGGCAGTAAAGGCGGTATTGTTGCGCTGCCAGTCCAGAAGATTCGGATAGGAGATGGATTGCTTTGAAAATATTTTGGTGTGCTCGAAGAGCGAGGCGAGCTGGGCGGGATTGTGGAATGGCAGCGGATCGAGGAGCACGCCATTGACGACCGAAAAGAGCGCGGTGTTCGCGCCGATGCCCAGAGCGAGGGTAAGCACGGCGATCAGCGTGAAACCCGGATTCTTGGCCAGCGTCCGAATTGCGTAGCGCAGGTCCTGCAGCAGCGTTCCCATGGGAACCTCCCAACATTGACTATTCGACTGCGATTACGACCAGGGTGGCGTCGTCATTCCAGCGCCCCTGGCAAAACGCGCTGACCGCATCCATCACAATCCGCTCGATCTCTTCCGCGGGAGCGGCGCGATGCTCGGCGAGCAGACGCGCCAGACGAGATTCGCCGAATTCTTCGTCTTCGCTATTGCTCGCTTCGGTGATGCCGTCGGTGTAGCAGACGACGCGATCACCGGACCGGAGCGGCACGTGGCCCAACTCATACGCCTGATTCGCAAAGACACCCAGCACGCCGCCGCCTTCGCTGAGCCGTTCATGCGAGCCATCGGCGTGCAGCAGAAACGGCGGATTGTGTCCCGCGACGGCGTAATGCAGGCGGCGCGAGCGGGCGTCGAGAATCGCGTAAAAAAATGTGATGAAGCGGTCGCTGGCGATATTGCGAAGGATCATGGCGTTAAGCTGGGCGCAAAAATCCTCCGGGGAGAGATCGGGGCGCGCCAGCGCGCGCACCGCCGCCTGCAGATTGGACATCAGAAGCGCGGCGGGCATTCCCTTGCCGGCCACATCACCGATGCAGATGCCCATCGCGCTATCACCGAACGGCAGCAGGTCAAAATAATCTCCGCCGACCACGCGCGCCGGCTGCCACCGGCCCGTGATTGCGTAGCCGGGAAGCTGCGGAATTTCCCGGGGCAGAAATCTTTCCTGGGTGGCGCGGGCTTCCTCAATCTCTCGCTCCTGCAGATGGAATTGCGACTCGATGGCATTCTGGGCTCGAAGTTCGCTGGCCGCGAGGAGGCGTGCTTCGCGCCGCTGGCGCCCCAGGGCAATCTGCCTTTGGAGGATTTCGAGCAGGCGGGCGTTGGTCCAGGGCTTCTCGACGAAATCGCCGATGCGGTGCTGCATGGCTTCGACGGCCAGACCGACCGTGGCCCAGCCGGTCATAACCACGATGGGCGGCGCATTTTGGAGGGTCTCGAGCGCGGCCAATAAATTGATTCCTTCACGGCCGGAAGTGGTGTCGCGCGCGTAATTCAGGTCCATCAGCAGAACGTCAAATTCCTTGCGGGCCAGAGTATCGAGAATCGCGCCGGGCGAAGCGACGGCTTCGGTAGAATAGCCGTTGCTTTTCAGCAGCAGGCGCAGCGCTTCCAGCACGTCGGGCTGATCGTCCGCAATCAGGATGCGTGGCTGGCTGGTCCCGCGTTCGTTTTGGATTTCGATAGTCATCTCAGTTTTCATGCCCGCTGGCCTGCTTGCCTCGCTCAACTTGCTGCGCGCGCCGCTGACATTGCTTTGCATTTCGTCCAGGCACACCCACAGCGTAAGCAGCGAAGAACGACTTTCGCGGCGGAGGCGTGCAAATTTTCAGAAACTGGCTGGCCGGCGCTTAGATGCTGGCCGTGCGCGTGCCGGCGGTTTCTTCGACGATGCGGCCATCGAAGAGATGGATGGTGCGGTCGGCGATGCTGGCGTAGCGCGGATCGTGCGTCACCATGCAGATGGTGGCGCCCTCGCGATGCAATTGCTGGAGCAGCTCGACGACCGCTTCGCTGTTTTTCGAATCGAGGTTTCCGGTGGGCTCGTCCGCCAGCAGAATCGAGGGTTGGCCGACCAAAGCTCGGGCCACGGCCACGCGCTGCTGTTGGCCGCCGGAAAGCTGCGATGGATAGTGCTTCATGCGATGAGCCATGCCGACGCGATCGAGAACTTCCTGGACGCGCTTCTTGCGTTCCGCAGCGGCCATGCTGCGATAGGTGAGCGGCAGCTCGACGTTTTCGAAGACGGTAAGATCGCCAATGAGATTGAAGGCCTGAAAGACGAAGCCGATTTCGCGATTGCGGATGCGGGTGCGGTCGGAGAGGGAGAGGTTGGCGACCTCCTGCTGGTTGATCCAATATTTGCCGTCGCTGGGAGAATCGAGCAAGCCCAGAATGGAGAGTAGCGTGGACTTGCCGCAGCCCGAGGGGCCTGCAATCGAGAGAAATTCGCCGTTCTTGATTTCGAGATGCACGCCGCCCAGGGCGTGCGTTTCCACTTCATCGGTGTAGAAAACTTTGGTGACGCCTTCCAAGTGAATCAGGGCTCTTTCCGTGCTTTCCATTCGCCGCTCCTTCCGAGATCTGGTTGGTTCCAAAGGATGATACGCAACAGGAGCCCGAAAATGTTCCCCGTTATTTGTGGGGATACTTCCACTGTTACTTGAGCTGAACTCTATCGAAATTGTCCCAGGCGGACATATCCGAAAGGATGACTTCGTCGCCCACCTGCAATCCCTTACGGATCTCGACGGTGTTCACCGAGGTGCGACCGAGACTGACTTGCACGCGCACCGCTTCTTTTCCGTCGTCCACCACTTTGAAGATGCCCACGGTGCTATCGGCTTCTCCGTGGACCGGACGACCAACGTAGAGCACGTCCGCGAGGCGCTCGATTTCGATGGTGCCTTCGACGCTGAGGTCGGGGCGCGCGCCAGAGGGCAGCGGACCATCGAGAGTAACGTCCACAGTGACGGTGCCGTTGACGACGGCGGGATCGATGCGCGCAACTTTTCCGGGAATTATGCCGTTGTGGGTGTCGATGGAGGCTTTCTGGCCGATAAGGATGTCCTTAGCCTGAGTCTCCGCGATTTTGAGCTGGGCCTTCAGGTGCGAAGGCTGGGCGACGCGAGCGAGGGTGGCGCCCTGCAAAACTTTCTGTCCGACTTCGACGTCAAGCTCCTGCAAGACGCCGTCAATTCCAGGCCGGACGTGGAGCTGATCGAGTTGCGATTTTTTCAGTTCGTAGAGGGCATGCTGCTGGTCGATTTTAGATTGCTGAACGGCGAGCTGCGGCTCGATGGAGCTTTCGAATGTTTCTACTTCCTTGATCGCAAGGTCATTTTGTTTGGCCAATTCTTCCGCTTGCACTTCAGCGGTCTTGACGTCGAGGTCCGCGGCCAAGCCGTTCGCGCCGAGTTGCTCCTTGGTTTGCTTAACCATTTCGGCGGTGCGATATTGGGAGGAAATGCTGGCGGCCAGAGTGCGCTTGTCCATTAGTTGATTTTGAAGCTGAGCCTTGGTCTGCAGATAGGTCGCCTGGGCGCCCTTCAACTGGTATTCGGCATCCAGGGTCTCTTGCTGCAACTGGGGATTGCTCAGATCGAGAATCACGGTGTCGGCTTTGACGGGCGTGCCGGGCAGAAGGTAGCGTTGCTGCACCTGCCCATCGGTGGCGGCGGGAATCAGCCGAATCGTTTCCGGGACCAAGGTGCCCAGGCCGCGCACCTCACGCAGCATGGGACCGCGCTTAACGGTGTCAGTCCAGACGGTGGAGCGGTCAACGCTGGGGGCCGCGGGCTTGAGGCGGGCCAGAGCCACCGTCACCATCAAGACGGCGACCAGGCCAATCGCGCCATATATCAGGCGGCGAGTCCTTTTTTTCTTCTTAGCTTCGGGCCGAACGATGTCCACTTTGAGTCCTTCTCCCACGATATATATCGCAACTGCGGTTCCCGCGCGCGAGAATTAATAATCCCCTATTTGTGTATGACTTACAAGGATAACGAAGAGGCTAAGGGGCGTGTTTTGCGCGGTGGTGGGAATCATTCGTCCCGCAATCGGACATCTCGGAAATTCCGCCAGCGCGTCAACTCGCAGCGCATTGCCCGCTGCGGCAGAGCGAGCTCGGGCCCTGTCAGGAGGCGGGCGCTTCGTTGGAAGCGCGGATTTCCTGCCAGCGCTTGGGGCGCCTTTTAGCGTCGAGAACTTTTTTGCGAAGGCGTATGGATTTCGGAGTGACTTCCACGAACTCGTCATCGGCGATGAATTCGATGGCCTTTTCGAGGGTCATCTCGCGCGGGGGAATCAGGCGGATGGCTTCGTCGGCGGACGAGGAGCGCATGTTGGTCTGCTTTTTTTCCTTGGTGATATTGACGTTCATATCGTCTTCGCGGGAATTTTCGCCGACGATCATGCCTTCATAGACGTCGATGGCCGGGCCGACGAACATTTCGCCGCGCTCCTGAATGCCCCAGATCGCGTAGGCGGTGGAAACGCCGTGGCGATCCGAGACCAGAGCGCCAGTGAGACGCATAGCCATGTCGCCGGCATATTCCGTCCAGCCTTCGAGGAGAGAATGAATCAAAGCGGTGCCGCGGGTATCGGTCATCAACTGGCTGCGCAGGCCGATCAATCCGCGCGAGGGAATGCTGAACTCCATGCGCACGCGGCCGGTGTGATGATTGACCATTTTTTTCATTTCGCCCCGGCGGCTGCCGAGCGATTCCATGATGATGCCGATGAACGCTTCGGGACAATCGATCACCAGCAATTCGAGGGGTTCCAGGCGCTTGCCATTTTCCTCGCGCACCACGATTTCCGGCTTGCCGACCATCAGCTCGTAACCTTCGCGGCGCATGGTTTCGATCAGAATGGCGAGTTGCAATTCGCCGCGACCGAGAACGCGGAAAGCATCGGTGGCGCCGGTTTCTTCCACGCGAAGAGAAACGTTGGTGAGGAGTTCTTTCTCGAGACGCGAGCGAATATCGCGGGAAGTGACGTATTGGCCTTCGCGGCCGGCGAAGGGCGAGGTATTGATGGTGAAGACCATGGTGAGGGTCGGTTCATCGATGGTGAGCGGTTCGAGGGGCGCGGGATTAGCGAGGTCGGTGATGCTCTCGCCGATCTGAATGCCCTCGACGCCGGCGATGGCCACGATATCTCCGGCGGAGACTTCCTCGGCTTCGACGCGATCGAGGCCGTGAAAGGTGAAGAGCTTGGTGATCTTGGTGGGGAGAATTCTGCCGTCGAGCTTGGCGATGCCGACTTCGGTGCCGCGGCGAAGCGTGCCCTGAAAGACGCGCGCGATGGCCACGCGGCCGAGAAACTCGCTGTAATCGAGATTGGTGACCTGAATTTGGAGCGTGGCATCAGGATCGCCGGAGGGCGGCGGAATGGACGCGACGATCATTTCGAAGAGCGGTTGCAGGGTCTTGGAATCGTCGTCGGGTTTGAGCAACGCATAGCCGTCGCGAGCGTTGGTATAGAGGACCGGAAAATCGAGTTGATCTTCGGTGGCGTCGAGATCGATAAAGAGATCGTAGATTTCGTCGAGGACGGCGGCCGGGCGCGCGTCGGGGCGATCAATTTTATTGAGAACGATGATGGGAGGAAGTTTGGCGGTGAGCGCCTTTTGGAGGACGTAGCGCGTCTGCGGCAGCGGGCCTTCGCTCGCATCGACCAGAACCAGGACGCCATCCACCATGCGCAGGGCGCGTTCGACTTCGCCGCCAAAATCGCTGTGACCCGGCGTGTCCACGATATTGATTTTGGTGCCTCGGTATTCGATTTCGGTGTTTTTGGCGAGGATGGTGATGCCGCGCTCGCGCTCGAGATCGTTGGAATCCATGACGCGCTCGACGAGCTCCTGGTTAGCGCGGAAAATCCCGCTCTGGCGGAGCATGGCGTCCACCAGGGTGGTCTTGCCGTGGTCAACATGGGCGATGATGGCGATGTTTCGTATGTTCTTGTTCATAATTTTCCGCCGCTTGGGCGGCCCGGTATATTTTGCGAATCGTGACGAGGTAAACCGCATCCGCGGATGTGTGCCCGGCGCAGGCCGGCCTGGAAACAAAAATGGCTGCAAGTCGCCTTGCAGCCCTGATCAAGTGCGGATCGAAGTTTCAGGAGCAACAAACGCTTCGCTATTTTAGCATGCGCGGAAGGCGGCGCGCTACGGCGGGCGGCGAGGGTAAGCATGGGCGGCAACAGCTGGCCGCGAAGGTGGGCGGGACAGGGCTTTAGCAGGGCTTAAGCAGAGCTTTTGCGGGGCCTTGGCATGGCCGCTACCTGGCTTTCGCTTGCGTATTGCGATGCCAAGGTGAAGAATTGGGGTCTGATGGCTCTTTACGCAAATTCGCCGGGTTCCAGGATGCGCTCCGTTCGTGGCTTGGTGGCGGCGCTGACTGGAATCGCGATCGCGCTTTGGGCTCCGCTAGTCTTCGGGAAGACGGGGACAACCGGCGCCGCGGAAGCCACAGCACCGGCACCATCGGCGATCGTGATCGGATTTTTGGGCGGCTACGTGGGCCGCGACAACGCGCATCACGCCGAAGTGCAATTGGCTCAGAGCCTTCGCGAGAAGTATCCGACGAGCGTGGACATCGAAACCTATGGCAATCATGATTACGAAGATGCGCATCGCGCGATCCTGCGCCTGCTGGACGCCAACCACGACGGGCATTTGTCCGATGAAGAAAAGCGCCACGCGCGCATCGTGCTCTATGGCCACAGCTGGGGCGGTGCGGCCGCCGTGCTGCTGGCGCGCGAGCTGGACCAGGACGGGATTCCCGTGGCGTTGACGGTGCAGATAGATAGCGTCTCGAAAATGTATAAAAATGATTCAATGATCCCGGCGAACGTCCAGAATGCGGTGAATTATTACCAGCCTCACGGCATCGTCAGCGGTCTCCGGGAGATCACGGCGGCAGACCCGGCGCGCACGCATATTATTGGAAATTTCCGCTACGATTATTCAAACCATCCGCTGCACTGCGAGGGCTATCCCTGGTGGGACAATGTTGTGTTTCGAGCGCATACCGAGATCGAGTGCGATCCGAGGGTGTGGTCGCAGGTAGAAACGCTCATCGAGTCGTACTTGCCGCCAACGAAACACTCGGGCGCGCAGCCGACTGCGGACTCTGCTGCAAAGTGAGTTTCGGCGCTACGCTGGGCGAATTGCAGGCGAAAGGATGCTCCAGAGACCGGGAGGGACGCTAAGGGAGTGCCTGATATAGCACTTAAAGCATTTATTTTAAAAGGGTTATACTTATTCTGCTATAGTAGCTAGCAGAAAGGGAAAACTTTCTGGTATAATCCGCATCCAATTATCATGGCTACTCATAAGCGTAAGGGAAGAGGGCGTTTAGTTCCAACCCGGCCGACCGGTGTCGAGTACCGCGTAAATTTTGGCATCGAAATCGTGCCCGATAAGCCGCAGCACGGGCGGGGCATCGCTCCGACGCGCTGGGCAAAGTGTTCGGTGAAGCCCGAAAATTCGCACCGCATTCCGATGGGGGAATATTTTCTCCACGCGGACGAAGGTGGCGTGTTTCAACTGAAGTTTACGGGCACCAGCTGGCAATACTTGGCCGCGGCGTAACCTCCAACGTTTTAACCCATCTCTGCGGGTGTGCCCGCCTGACGACGCAAACGCACGAAGCGAGCGCACCCGATTCTCCTTATGTGAATGCCGGAAGGCGCCCATTTCTCGTTAATGGCTGGGCCGATCATTCTCGAACACTTCGTTCCCTACTCGAGCGCTGCTTTGCACGACAAACCAAAACAGTTTGCTGCGCGCGGGCCCACCGTATTTAATTTCCTCAATTCTAATTTCCACAGATTGAATATCCTGGATGGCGCGGGTGTGCCAGCCGGATTAGAATACTCGGCGATTGGAGGCCGCACATGAAGCTCCCGCTCAGGCTCTTCTTTGCAATCATATTTGTGGCGCTCGGCGCGCTACCGGTTTGCTCGTCGGTGGCCGGCGCGAGCGCGTTGCATGGCGATACTCCGCCCGAAGCCACGCCGCTGCAGGTGAAGACGGAGACCGTTGAGATTCCCGTCGAGAAAGCGACCATCGCGGGATACATGGCCTATCCGGACACGGGCAATCGATATCCCGCTATTGTGCTGGTGCACGAATGGTGGGGCCTGAACGATTGGATCAAGGAGCAGGCGCAGAAATTCGCGGCGCAGGGTTACGCGGTGCTGGCCGTGGATCTCTATCGCGGTAAAGTGGCGACCGATCCGATGGAGGCGCACGAACTGATGCGCGGGCTGCCGCAGGACCTGGCGATGCGCGATCTGGAAGCCGGTCTGGTGTATTTAGTGCAGCGCAAGGAAGTGACGCGGGACCGCCTGGCGGTGGTGGGCTGGTGCATGGGCGGAGGGCTCGCAATCCAGTTTGCGATCCGGCAGCCGCATCTTTCGGCGTGCATCGTCAACTACGGCGCGCTGCCGACCGACCCGAACGATATGCAGCAGATCGGCGCAGCGGTGCTTGGGAATTTTGGAGCGGACGACCGGGGCATCACTCCGACGGACGTGCAGGATTTTCAGAAGGCCATGCAGAACGCGAACCGGCGCGTGGACGTAAAAATTTACGAAGGCGCGGGCCACGGATTCGAAAATCCCGCGAACGCGACATACCGGCCGGCAGCGGCGGCGGATGCCTGGCAGCGGATGATAAATTTCCTCAATAAGACGATGCACTAAAGCGGGGTTGGCCGGGATTACGATTCCCGGCGATTGCGCGGAGAAATGAAGCGGGAGTGAGCCCGCGCGGTCTTCGATGGCTGTGCTAAAATCCAGGTTGCAGTAGGCCCGTAGCTCAGTTGGCTAGAGCGCCACCTTGACACGGTGGAGGTCTGCGGTTCGAGCCCGCACGGGCCTACCACTTCCTCTCATGGCATGGCTTTACATTCTTCAAAGCAGATCGACTGGCCGATTCTATGTTGGCTCGACCAGCGATCTCGGTCGGCGGATTTCCGAGCACAATCGTTCACATTCCTTGGCAACACGAGGGAGAGGTCCTTGGGAACTGGTCTATCAGGAAAGATTTGAAGTCCTGTTGGACGCTCGGAGACGCGAACTGGAAATCAAGAAATGGAAATCTGCACAGAAGATTCGAGAACTGATCCAAAGCGGGACCGGCTAGAGC
>JBAVQT010000425.1:0-5581 GCA_049694295.1 Candidatus Acidiferrales bacterium | reverse complement strand
TCCTTAGGCACTTCGGTCAGCAGCTGAATGTTGCGATAGCGCTCCAGCCCCGTGCCCGCGGGAATCAGACGGCCCATGATCACGTTTTCCTTCAGGCCGCGCAGATAGTCCACCTTGCCGGAGATAGCGGCTTCGGTGAGAACGCGGGTGGTTTCCTGGAAGCTCGCCGCCGAAATAAAGGAGTCGGTGGAAAGCGACGCTTTGGTGATGCCCAGCAGCAAGGGCCGGCCGGTGGCCGGTCGCCCGCCGTCATGAATCACGCGGTCGTTTTCCTCGCGGAAGCGGAATTTATCGATCTGCTCCTCGAGGAGGAACGTGGTGTCGCCCACGTCTTCGACCTTCACCCAGCGCATCATCTGCCGCACGATCGTTTCGATATGCTTGTCGTTGATGTTGACGCCCTGCAGCCGGTACACCTCCTGGATCGAGTTCACCAAGTACGCCTGGGTGTACTTTTCGCCGAGCACGGCGAGGATGTCGTGCGGGTTGAGCGGGCCGTCGATCAAAGCCTCGCCGGCCTGCACGTGCTCGCCTTCCTGAACGTTGATGTGCACGCCGCGCGGGATGGAATATTCCTTGATCGTCTTTCCATCTTCGCTTTCGACGTAAATCTTGCGCTGACCCTTGGCGATTTCACCGTATTTGACCGCGCCGTCGATTTCGCTGATGACGGCCGGATCCTTTGGCTTGCGCGTCTCGAACAGTTCCACGACGCGCGGCAGACCGCCGGTGATGTCCTTGGTCTTGGTGGTTTCGCGCGGGATCTTCGCAAGCACGTCGCCCGGCTGCACCTCGTCGCCATCGGCCACCATCAAGTGAGCGCGCGAAGGCATGAGGTACTTTTTGACGCGCCCAGCGGCTCCGCGGATCTGGATCGTAGGTTGGTGTTTTTCGTCGCCCGGCGGCAGCGTTACGACGAGCTGCGAAAGCCCGGTAACCTCGTCCACCTGCTCTTCGATGGTCACGCCGGCCTGCAGGTCTTTGAACTGTACGGCGCCGGCCGATTCGGTGAGAATCGAGAACGTATAGGGATCCCACTCGCACATGATCTGGCCGACCGTCACGGGCTGACCATCTTCCGCCTTCAGCCGTGCGCCGTAGACGACGTGGTGGCGCTCTTTTTCGCGGCCCTTTTCGTCCACCACCGCAATCAAGCCGGAGCGATTCATCACGACGGTGGTCTTGCCGCGTCCTTCGACGATCTTCAAGTCGATGAACTTGACGAAACCGTTGTTGCGAGCTTCGACCTTGGATTGTTCGGTGACTCGAGTGGCCGTGCCGCCGATGTGGAACGTGCGCATGGTCAGCTGCGTGCCGGGCTCACCGATGGACTGCGCCGCGATTACGCCGACGGCCTCGCCCATCTCGACGAAGCGCCCGGTGGCGAGGTTGCGGCCGTAGCACCGCCCGCAAACTCCGCGCCGTGATTCGCAGGTGAGCACGGAACGAATTTTCACGCGCTCAATGCCGGCCGCTTGGATGGCGCTGGCCAGCTCTTCGGTGATTTCCTGGTTGATCTCGACGATCACGTTGCCTTCGTAGTCCTTGATCTTTTCGAGAGAGACGCGACCAATCACGCGATCGCGCAGCGGCTCGACTTCGACGCCAGCTTCCAAAATCGGTTCAACGTAAATTCCGTCGGCCGTGCCGCAGTCGAACTCGTTGATGATCACGTCTTGCGCCACATCCACGAGGCGCCGCGTCAGGTAGCCCGAATCGGCCGTCTTCAGCGCGGTGTCGGCCAGACCCTTGCGAGCGCCATGCGTGGAAATGAAATATTGCAGCACGGTGAGGCCTTCGCGGAAGTTGGAGGTGATCGGCGTCTCGATGACTTCGCCCGAGGGCTTGGCCATCAGGCCGCGCATTCCGGAAAGTTGGCGGATCTGCTGCTTCGAGCCGCGCGCGCCGGAGTCGGCCATGACGTACACCGGGTTGATGACGCCTTGTTTGTCCTGCTCTTCGAGGGCCTTGAACATTTCGTCCGCCACTTTTTCCGTGACGTCCGACCAGATCGCGATGACTTTGTTGTAGCGTTCGCCGTTGGTGATCGCGCCGTCGAGATATTGCTGCTGCACTTTGACGACTTCGTGCTCGGCGGAATCCACCAGCTTGAATTTCACACTGGGGATAACCATGTCATTGATGCCGATCGAAACGCCGGACTTCGTGGCGTAGAGGAAGCCCAGCTCTTTCAAGCGATCGAGCATCACGACGGTGCGTTCGAGGCCGAAGCGCAAGTACCCGTATTGCACGAGCGCTTGCACGCCTTTTTTCTTGAGCAACCCGTTGATGAAAGGCATCTCCGACGGCAGGTGATCGTTGAAGATCACACGGCCGACGGTGGTATGCAGAAACTGTTTGCTGAGGTGCACCGGCTCAATGTGCGAAACGTCCTGATCGTCGTAAGCATTGGTGAGGTCGATCACTTCGCCGGAATAACGCAGGCGGATGGGCGTCAGCAACTCGACTTCATTCGCCTCGAGCGCCATCACGACCTCTTCAGCAGACCCAAACGCGCGCCCCTCGCCCTTGGCTTTCGGCTTGGCCTTGGTCATGTAATAAATTCCGAGAACCATATCCTGCGTTGGGACGGCAAGTGGATAGCCATTGGCCGGCGAGAGAATGTTGTGCGAGCTGAGCATGAGCACGGACGCTTCCACCTGCGCTTCAGGCGAAAGCGGAATGTGCACGGCCATCTGGTCGCCGTCGAAATCGGCGTTGAATGCGGTGCAAACCAGCGGATGGATGCGGATCGCCTTGCCCTCAACCAGCACCGGCTCGAAAGCCTGAATACCGAGACGATGTAGCGTCGGAGCGCGATTGAGCATCACGGGATGCTCGCGAATTACATCTTCGAGAATGTCCCAGACGATGGATTCCTGCGCCTCGACGAGTTCCTTGGCCTGTTTAATCGTGGTGCAATGCCCCGCGGCTTCCAGCTTGTGATAGATGAAGGGCTTGAACAGTTCGAGCGCCATCTTCTTGGGTAGCCCGCACTGGTGCAGCTTGAGCTCCGGACCGACGACGATAACGGAACGACCGGAATAGTCCACGCGCTTGCCGAGCAAGTTCTGGCGGAAACGGCCCTGCTTGCCCTTCAACGTATCGGAAAGCGATTTGAGCGGGCGATTGTTGGTCCCACGCAGCACGCGGCCGCGGCGGCCATTGTCAAAAAGCGCGTCCACGGCTTCCTGGAGCATGCGCTTTTCATTGCGGACGATTACATCGGGCGCGTGCAATTCCATGAGCTTCTTCAACCGGTTGTTGCGGTTGATCACGCGGCGATAGAGATCGTTCAGATCGGAAGTCGCAAAGCGGCCGCCATCGAGTGGCACCAGCGGGCGCAACTCCGGCGGCAGCACCGGAATCACGTCGAGAATCATCCACTCTGGCTTGTTGCCGCTCTTGCGGAAAGCCTCGAGGACTTTCAAGCGCTTGGCGAACTTGATGCGCTTCTGCAAGCTGGGATCGGTCTTCATCTTCTCGCGAAGCTCTTCGGAAAGCTTTTCCACGTCGACACGACGCAGCAGCTCCTTGATCGCTTCGGCGCCCATGCCCGCAGTGAACTTGCCGGGAAATTCCTTCTGCAGCTCTCGCAGCTTATCTTCGGGAAGGATTTCCTTTTCCCGCAGCGCCGGCGCTTCGCCCGGATCGATGCAGACAAACGTTTCGAAATAGAGGATGTGTTCCAGGTCGCGCATGGTGATATCGAGCAGATATCCGATGCGGCTCGGCAGACCCTTGAAAAACCAGACGTGCGAGCAGGGAGAGGCGAGCTCGATGTGTCCCAAGCGCTCACGGCGCACTTTGCTGAGCGTGACTTCGACGCCGCACTTGTCACAGATGACTCCGCGGTGCTTCATGCGCTTGTATTTTCCGCACAAACACTCCCAGTCCGTCACGGGGCCGAAAATCTTGGCGCAGAACAGGCCGTCGCGCTCGGGCTTGAAGGTACGGTAATTGATGGTTTCCGGCTTGGTCACCTCGCCGTGGGACCAGGACCGGATTTTTTCGGGACTCGCCAAGCTGATGCGAATGGAATCGAAATCCGCAATTTGGCTGGCGCGATCGTACGGGCTCGAACGATACAAGGGCAGTCCTCCTGTCCGGCTACGCCGGACTCAAAAACCGGTTACGAAATTTTTGGCAAGCTCATACGGCGCGCGCGGCCCGCGAAAATCGGGGGCCGCAGCGCACCGCTCTATTAATCCGCCGCGTCCGCTTTTTCGGTCTGTGGCTTCTGACGCTTCATCAATTCCACGTCCAAGCAGAGCGACTGCAGCTCGCGGACGAGAACGTTGAACGATTCGGGCACGCCGGGCTCGATCCCCGGCTCACCCTTGACGATGGCCTCGTAGATCTTCGCGCGGCCATACACGTCGTCCGATTTCGCCGTCAGCAGTTCCTGCAGGATGTGCGCCGCGCCGTAAGCCTCGAGCGCCCACACTTCCATTTCTCCGAAGCGCTGGCCACCGAACTGCGCCTTGCCGCCCAGAGGCTGCTGCGTGATCAGCGAATACGGTCCGATGGAACGGGCGTGAATCTTGTCGTCCACCAAGTGAGAGAGCTTGAGCATGTAGATGTAGCCGACCGTGACGTTTTGCGCGAATTCGTCGCCCGTCATGCCGTCGTAGAGCGCGATTTTCCCGATCTCCGGCAATTCCGTGAACTGGAGCAGGTGGCGAATGTCGTTTTCGCGGGCGCCGTCAAAAACCGGCGTCGCAAACGGCACTCCTTCGCGGAAGCCGTGCGCCATGTCGAGCAGCGCTTCATCGTCGAGTTCCTCGATCGTCTTCCACACCGAGGTCGGGCCGAACGCTTCCTTGAACCACTTGCGGACCTGATCGGCGCGCGACTCGACGTCAAGCAGCTTGGCGATCTGGGTGCCCAGCTCTTTCGACGCCCAGCCCAGATGCGTTTCGAGAATCTGTCCGACGTTCATACGCGAAGGAACGCCGAGCGGATTGAGAACAATTTCCACCGGAGTGCCGTCGGGCATGTAGGGCATGTCTTCCTTCGGGACGATGCGCGCGATGACGCCCTTGTTACCATGGCGGCCGGCCATCTTGTCTCCGACGGAAAGCTTGCGCTTCATGGCGATGTAGCACTTCACGAGCTTGATGACGCCGGGAGGCAGTTCATCGCCCTTTTTCAATTTGCCGATGCGCTCGTCGGTGATCTTGCGGAGAACGTCGATCTGACGCGAGGTCATCTCTTCGATCTCGTCGATTTTCTCGATCAGCAGCGGGTCTTTGTCGTTAAGGCGCAGGCGTTTCAGGTTGCGCGTGGAAATTTTTTCCAGAATATCGCGCGTGAGTTCCGTGCCCTTGGTCAGCAGGCGCTTGTTGGTGCGCTCGTCGTGCAGGTCGGCGACCAGCTTCTGATTGCCCAGCAGATCGGAGAGCCGCTTGAGGCGCTCGTCGGTGAGAATACGAATCTCGTCGGCGAGGTTCTTTTCAAGTTTCGCGACCTGCGTGCCTTCGATGGCCTTGTGGCGCTCGTCCTTCTCCGCTCCCTTGCGGCAGAAGATCTTGACGTCGACGATGGTGCCTTCGATGCCCGGCGGGCAATAGAGCGAAGC
>JBAVQT010000424.1:0-3594 GCA_049694295.1 Candidatus Acidiferrales bacterium | reverse complement strand
AAAGAAAAAGAAGAACTGTCAGCGTTGCGTAAATACTGGCGGGGCGTATGGACATTCGTGCGTTCCGGTAAGCACCGGGCATGGCGTAAGAATAATCCAATCGGCGAAACGCGGCGTACGAATATCAGGCGGAAACAGATTTTCACGCTCTCGATCGCAAAGCGTCGACGCGTTCATGGAGCGCTCCCTGAGGATTTTTTGAGTCGACGGCGGTGCAAGTAACCTCGAGGCCGCCTTCATTGCCGGATTGAGATCAAGCGGCAAATACCGCGATTCTTGGTGGATTTGGCGATGCCTGCGTGGTGCTGGCCGATGCGCTGCTGCAAGTAAGATGCGTGGCCGGTGTAGTGGCGCTCCGTTGTGGAGTTTTACAGGACGTAAACGAAGCAACGGGAAGTGGTGCGCCCGGGGTGATTCGAACACCCGACCTTTTGGTTCGTAGCCAAACGCTCTATCCAGCTGAGCTACGGGCGCGCTGAGGGATGCAAAACGTCTGAGTAGTTTACGATAGCTTGGGGATCACTTCAACGGCATCTCGGCGTGGAACGGAGGACCGCTGCGCCTGCTCGATCGGATGCGGTGCGCGGCGACGATACGCCTGGCGCGCCGCGCGAGATTGGAGGGAGATCTCGCGCGGCGGATTGGGCTGTCAGGCTTCTACGATGCGTTGGACGTGGATGGTGTCGGTGCGACCGTCGAGGGCGCCGGTGACCAGAACCTTTTTGCCCAGAAACTTTGCGGCGGTTTGCTGATCGTCGAGGTGATACCAGACCTCGTTTGAATCGTCTCGCAGGATGAGCTGCTCGCCATTCTGGGAGAGAATTTTTCCGCTAAAGGTTGCTACATGATTGGCCGCATCTTCCACGGCGGGCTGGCTGGGGAATGGCGCGTGCGACGGCAACGCGAGAACGTCGGGTACGGCCACGCCGCACAGCAGAAGGCAGCCGACACTCAAAAGCGTGGTAACGGCAATTCGCATGGAGACCTCCAAAAATGGAATAGAGGGCTTGGTGCGAGATTGAACGCGCTGGCCCGGGGCGGCAATCGGGGAATTGCTGTAATTTCGAGTGGCGCGTGACGGGTGCGGAGCGAGAAGTCAGTTACATGCAGGGACTTAGAGACCGAGGCTAGGGAATGGACGGATGCGCGGATAAGGCCGCTGCCTGGCATGTGCGCGAGGCGCGAAGCCAGGCGACTTCTGGAGCTCAACGGAGGCAGAGGCGCGGCGGCGCTGCCGTACAGTGTGCGTAGACTGTTCGCTGTATTGTGCGCCGCGGCGCGAAGGTGTTGACTGGAGATGTAGTTCGCAAGCGAGGAAACCAAAAGAGAAGGACGATCATGGAACAACTAAAGAACAAGCCTAGCGCAGAAGAAATCGAACGGCGAGCATACGAAATCTACGAACGGCGGGGCCGGGTGGCGGGCGATGACGTGTCCGACTGGCTATCCGCGGAACAAGAATTGATGAGCGCGAACGAGGAGACTTTCAGGAACGAAGCTTTCAGAGACGAACCAGCAACTCGCACGGCGAATGCGTTTGCCGCGGGACGCCGCTAGTCGAATCCTAGAAACGCCAATCGGAAACAGCGGGAGCCGGACTCAGATTTTGAGCCGGCCCGCGCTGTTTTCCGCGATTGTCGGGTCTGTCAGCCGGCGAGCTTACCTCGCCGCCGCTGCGGCTTCCTTCTCGATGGGAGCGCCGATGAGGTTGCCCCACTCGGTCCAACTGCCGTCGTAGTTCTTCACGTTGTCATAGCCGAGAAGATATTTCAGCACGAACCAGGTGTGCGAACTGCGTTCGCCGATGCGGCAATACGCGATGGTTTCGGGTCCGGCGTTGACGCCCTTGCCCTGATAAAGCTGGGCCAGCGCATCGGCGGATTTGAAGGTGCCATCTTCGTTGGCGGCTTGCGCCCATGGAATGTTTGCAGCGCTGGGAATGTGACCGGCGCGCTGCGCGGTCTCTGACATTCCCGGCGGGGCGATAATCTTGCCGGTGAATTCGTCGACGGAGCGAACGTCGACGAGCTTTCCGGGCCGGCGATGCTCGACCAACGCGAAGACATCTTCCTTGCGCGCACGGATAGATTCGTCGGGAGCGGCGGCGCGGTAGGTGGCGGCCTTGGCATGGACAGGCTCGGTCGAGACAGCGCGCTTTTCCTCGAGCCATTTCTTGCGGCCGCCGTTGATGAGGCGAACGTCCTGGTGACCGTAATATTTCAGTTGCCAGAGGGCGTAGGCGGCGAACCAATTATTGTTGTCGCCGTAAAGCAGGATGGTGGTGTCGTTGGAGATGCCAGACTTGCCGAGCAGATCTTCGAGCGCGGCCTTGTCAATCAGGTCGCGGCGAATGTTGTCCTGCAATTGCGTTTGCCAGTTCCAGCCGACGGCGCCGGGGATGTGGCCCTGGTCGTACGCTGCGGTGTCAACGTCCACCTCGACGAGGCGGACGTTGGGATCGTTTGCGTGGTCCGCGGCCCACTGCGTGGAAACGAGCACTTCGGGGTGCTTGTAGTCTGCCATTCGATTTTCTCCTCATTGATATTGCATGCGTCATTGAAAGCCGCAGCTTGAATTTCCGAAAGCGATCCCAAAAACAAAAAACCCACCGGCCAGATCGTCTCTGGCGGTGGGTTCGAAAAGGGCTGAAGTTCGATTAAGACCCTAGAATCCCGCTCCGTCGCCAGAGGACACACGGCAACACCGACAGCAGCAACAGGCGCAGGCCATCCTCTGGGAGTAGAAATTCATCGAGTTCAGGCTAGCGAAAAAGGCGGTGGAATGCAAGACCGAAGGGCCGGAGATTGGCGCGGCTTGTTTTTTCGGCGGGAATTCGCTCGGATTCGCACTGAAGGAAGAAGCAACGGCCACGGCATCGAGCGAGGCGAAAATGCGGGCCGGAAAAGATTGCGGGGTCGTGGTAAAATTGAGGGCTATGTTGTCGGTAAACAACATCACCATGCGGTTCGGCGAACGAATCCTGTTCGAGGATGTGACCTGCTCGTTCATGGAGGGGCGGCGGTACGCGATTAGCGGACCGAACGGCGCGGGCAAATCCACGTTCATGAAGATCGTGACCGGCGAGCTGGAACCGACGAAGGGCTCGGTGACGCGGCCGAAAAAAATGGGCGTGCTGCGGCAGGACCAGTTCGCGTTTGACGATTACCGGGTGATGGACACGGTGATCATGGGCAACGCGGCGCTGTGGAGCGCGCTGGTGGAGCGCGACGCGCTGTACGCCAAGCCGCACGAAGAGCTGACGGAAGCGGACGGGATGCGGCTGGGCGAGCTGGAAGGAATCGTGGGCGAGGAAGGCGGGTACACGGCGGAATCGGATGCGGCGATCCTGCTGGGCGGCCTGGATGTGGCGGAAGAGTTGCACGAACGGAAGATGGGCGAGCTGCAAGGCGGGCAAAAAGTGCGAGTGTTGCTGGCGCAAGCGCTCTTTGGGAATCCGCAGGCGCTGTTGCTGGACGAGCCGACCAACCACCTGGACCTGGATTCGGTGCACTGGCTGCAGGACTATCTTTGCAGCTACGAGGGCGTGCTGATCGTGATTTCACACGACCGGCATTTCCTAAACAGCGTCTCGAC
>JBAVQT010000423.1:0-3112 GCA_049694295.1 Candidatus Acidiferrales bacterium | reverse complement strand
CGCGCGAGGCCATCGGCTTCTTCGAAGGGAGTGAGGTCCTTGCGCTGCAAATTTTCGATGAGGCCGATTTCGAGGGTTTCGGCATCATCGGCGATTTTTTCGATGCACGGCAGCTCTTGCAGACCCGCGGCTTTCGAAGCGTGGTAGCGGCGCTCGCCGGAAATAATGTAATAGGTTTCTTCGCGGGGAATGTAGCGCACCAGCAGCGGTTCGAGCACGCCCTTCTCGCGGACCGACATGGTCAGCTCGCGGAGATCGCCCAGCATTTTTCGCGGCTGCTCGGGATTGGGGCGGATTTTGTCGATCGGGATCATGCGTCCGACCGAAGCGCCGCTAAAACTGGTCAGCGTTTCGACGTAGTGCGCGTCATGCCGCATCTTGAGAGTGACTGGCAACCCGCTCTTGGACACGTTTCAGTACCTCCTCGGCAAGTTTCTTATAATCTTCCGCGCCGGATGATTTTGGCGCGTATGAAAACACCGTTTCCTTGTAAGCGGGACTTTCTTCGAGGCGGACGTTTTTTCCGATGCGCGTCTTGAAGAGCGCCTCGCCGAAAACGGCGCGAATCTGTTCGTAGACATCGCGCGCGATGGTGGTGCGCTTATCGTAGAGCGTGATTACGACGCCGAGGACTTTCAAATCGGGATTCGGGCGCGTGCGAATGCGCGCGTAGGTCTCGAGCAGATCGTCGGTTCCCTCGATGGCGAAATAGGCCGCCTGGATGGGCACGAGCAGGTGGGTGGAGGCGACCAGGGCATTGACGGTGAGTATGCCGAGGGCCGGAGGAGTATCGAAGACCACGAAGTCAAAATCCTTCAAGATCGGCGCGATCGCGTCTTTAAGTTTGTAGGGCGCGTCGAACTGGCCAGCGAGCTGAGTTTCCAGGCGAGCGAGCGAGAGCCTGCCGGGAGCGACGAAGAGATTTGGATCTTTAGTGGGGCGAATGACCTTGGCCATCTCGCCGGGATGTTCGGCAAAAATGTCGTACATGGTCATCTGAATCTCGGCCGGGTCAAAAAACGCGATGGTGGCGTTGGCCTGGGGATCGAGATCGATGAGCAAAGTTTTTTTCTTTTTTAGAGCCAGAGCGGCCGCGAGATTGATGGAGGTTGTCGTCTTTCCCACGCCGCCTTTTTGGTTGGCCACCGCGATGACGCAGCTCAAGTTCAGCCCCCGCTCATTGGTACGCCAAGATACTGGCAACCGTGCCGCCATATATGGCCGCGCACAGCCCTACCTACACTACAAGTAGCCCCACTGTATGCCCTTCCGCTCCCGGTTCGCAAGCACAATATCGCGCGAGGGCGGACGGCGCTTCCCTGCCCTGTGGAATTGGGCATTCGCGGGCTGCCAGGATGGGAGGGTTTCCGGGCTCGGAAGAGCGGCAAAATCATGATTTCGAGGGGGCTGAAGCGGAGGCCCCAACGACGGGAGTATACCGCGCTCGAGAGCGCGATCTGCAGAGAAATAGCGATTTCCCGGCGCCCGAGGGTCGAGCACGAGGCGCGAGGCGCCGGTTTTTGTTCAGCAAGACAGTGCGATTCGGCCGATCAGCATTCCGCCGGCGGACTCACCGTCTGCGCATAACGGCCTTCCTTGATCCAGCGCCAAACCTGCTCCTCGACGGAAAACGATTCGGAGGCATTGGAGGCATACTTGGCGTCCAACTCGCAGGCATGGGTTTCGAGAGGAACGAGAAAATGACGATAGCGTTCGAGAAAACTGTGAATGAAAAGCTCGGTGTAGCGAGCCAGTCCGAGAACATCGAACTGGACGGCATGCACAAGTCCGTGGAAGAGATCGCGCTCCGTCGCTCTTTCCGGGAACACGATGACATCCACGAAAGTAAGCGAATTCATGTGACGCAATTCCGGCAATTTGGTAACGCCGGCCGCTTCCGCCACGGCATAGAACGGCGGATCGGGGATATTGCGGCCCGCCATTTCCACGAGGCGGACTTTTTTCAGGAGCCTGGCGGAGAAAAACGGTTCCATTTGCGAGGCCTGCACGTCCTGGATAGGTTTGCTGGCGAAAAGGTAGTGTTCACGGCGCTCTTGCAGATATTCGGCGAGATAGGTGATTCCGCTGCGGATGTCGTCTTCATTTAATGGCGATTTGAACGCGTGCAACGATCCATCCGCGATTTCGCGGCCTTCCCGATGAGCCTGCTTCATAGACAAATAAAAACTGTGCAGCGACGTCAATTTATCGAGCGATTTCTGCACAAGATCAGTGCGAGCATGAAGCTTGATTTCGTCCGAGGAAAATCGCTTTAAGAGCGCCCGCAAAGTCAGTTCGACGCTGGATAATTCCAGTTCGGCATGGCTCAGCTCGGCGTTTAATTGAAAAATCGTGGCCCGGGGGGTTGGTTCTTCCCATGTAAACATGCCTGTATCTCCGGTATATATGCACGCTTGGCGGTGCAGATTTGCTAAACGCAGGGGTTTAACGGGGTCATTCTGGCACTGATACTATTACATTGTCAAATGATAAATTGTAATTTTGTAAGGACTGTCCGGATACGCCCAGGCGTCCCACGAGCGGACAGGAATGATCGGTTAGCCTTATAAACGATGTCATTTCGCGCAACTATATGGAAAAGTAGATGAATCCATTTGTTGATTTCGGACGGATGTTTTACAGTGTGAATGCAAAGACGAGGAGGGTTTCGCCTTGCCGCCAAAGCCCGATCCGAAGTTGGAGGAGCGCATCCTGAAGGCCGCGCAGCGACTTTGCCGGACGCGAGGCGAAGACGCCGTAACGCTGCGAGCCGTGGCCCGCGAAGCCCGCACGACTACGCCGACGGTATACAAGCGCTTTCGAAGCAAGGAAGCGTTGCGACTGGCGCTGGCGCGCCGCATCGGAGACGAACGAAACCAGTTCCTTTTTTCGTCGAGCAGCGTGGAGGACACGTGCCGGCGGTATTTGCAGTTTTCCGAAGAACATCCGGCCGAATCAATGCTGTTGCGAGCTTACTGGCCGGACGTCGTACGATTCGATCCGTCGCGTCCGGGAATGCACTGGATGCTGGGATTGCTAGCGCAACGATTCGGCGGGATGCCGGAAGACTACACGCTGGCCTTTTACGCGCTGTACCTGACGTGCCATGGCG
>JBAVQT010000422.1:0-4597 GCA_049694295.1 Candidatus Acidiferrales bacterium | reverse complement strand
TTCGCAGAGACGCAGCGATATGTGCGGGAAATCTTGACGGCTATCGCCAAGCACGATTCGCGCCCGCAGCTTCCGGTGGAAAACGGCGGCCTGTAGGCTTCTTACTTAGTCAGACGATTCCGCCTGGCGCTTGGAAACGATTTGATATTTCCATCCGTTACAGATCCTTGTGAGACGACGCAGCAAGGTGACACGCATGGCAAACCCCAGCTCAAATCCCGTGACGCGCACCAATGAAGTGCGCGAGTAAATTATGGTAGGGGACGCTTGGTTGGGGAATCGGCGAGGGCTACTGCTGTGGTTGCGAGGGCGTGGGGCCAGGTTGCGGACCGAAGGCACCCGGCGACGGCTGATTGAGATTATTGGCGGGAGCGCCGGGCTGGCCGGGTATCAGGGACGTGGGATTAGAGAGATTTTGCTGCATGGCCCGGGCCTGATCTTCCAACGGATTCCAGATGAATTCCCAGTCTTTGTATTTCTTGCCGCCATGGAGGATGCGAACGGAATTGCGGTCAACGTTGCTCGCTACGCCGGTGATGAACGCGCCTAGCACGGGACCGTCCACCGGGCCGGTGGGTTTCTGCTGAAGGATGCCGGCGTTGGGGCCGCCAAAAGTTTGCTGCGGGCCACTCAGTCCGTTGGCACCGTTCTGACCGGCGGACGCGCCGAGGCCGCTTTGGCCGCTCTGCATGGGCGAGCCGCCGAATGCCGATTGGCTGGACTGGCCGAATGCGGATTGAGTGGACTGCGACGAACTGCTGAAAGCGTCAGGCGAAGACTGCGAAGGATTCTGATTGGCGGACTGATCGGGAACTGAGCCCAGAGTCTGCCCGGGAACGGGGCTTTGCTCTTGCCCCTGCGCCGGATTCGGGGTGCCGGCCGCGCCGTTGGGAACGTCAAGAATCGTTGGCGCGTTCGTCTCGGGATCAAACGGGCCGGCCGGCGGAAGTTCGCCGGAGGCTCCGGGCTGGCCCTGAGCGCCGCTGGCAAGGCTGGAAACTGGAATGCCGGGCTGGCCGGGAATTTGCATACCCGGAACTTGCTGACCTGGAGCGAGTCCTTGCACGCCCAGATCGAGAAGAGCCATTTGCTGTAGAGAAGCGTAATGAACGCTACCGATGATTTGTCCGGCGGCGTTGACCCAGATCAAGCGCCACTTGCCGTCGTCGTGGTTCATGGGGTCTTTGTACATCTGGCGAATGAAATGGAGATCGGGAACGGCTTCCTCGAGGTCTTCGAGCGAGGTGGGGTAGCGTCCGGTCTTGTGATAGAAGAGGCGAATCGCGCGAACGTATTGATTGCCGCGCCAGATGGTTTCCTGCTCGCGGTTGCGGCGACCCTGGATGGCGAGATTTTCGAGGACTGCCATGGAAGCGATGATGGTGATGGCGACCAGCGCCAGCGCGAGGAAATAGGCAAAGCCGGATTGCGAAGAATGCAAGCGACCCGATCGGCCGGAAGGAAGGCGGAACTCCGATTCCGGCGCGGAGGCCGGATTCGCGGCGAGCGATCGGATTCGCGCGATGGATTTCATTGGTTGGCGTTCGGCACGCTGCTGGGTCCGTTGTTAGATGGATCGCCGATGGCAGCGGCGTCGGGGGCCTGCACCATGGGCACGGTAGTTTGACGGCCAGAAGAGATTTCCTGAATAGTGGCGGAATCGTTGTTGATGCGAATCAAGCGAAAATTGGTGTAAAGCTGCGCGCCTTCCTGGACGACCACCACGTCATCTCCCTGTTGAAAAAAGCCGAGCTTACGGCCGGAAGCAGACATGGTGGCGGTGCCGAAAAACTGCGCCGGAAATTGCACGGGCGGAGGAGGCGGAGGCACTCGCGGACCGACGGGACGCGCATGCTCTTCGGCGGCGCGCTGCGCGACGGGAGGAGGCGGAGTGGCGTTGAAAATATCGCGATTGCCGCCGGCATATACGAGCTTGCGAAGATTCTCGAGGCGATCGAGGCGCAACTCCGGCTCCTGAACGTCGAGCGGCTTGAAGGGAGCGTCAGCGGCAACGACTGGCGTGGAAGCGGCGCCGGCAGGCCGGAAATAATAGACGAGCAGGACGACCAGCAGGACCAGAAGTCCCACGAGAGCGGCGAGTTCGGCGTTGCGCTTGTTCATCGTGACCGGGCGTCAGGTGCGAAAATAAGTAGCCAGCTCCAATTTCAATTGGATGCCGCCGGTGGAGGCGGAGGTCAGCGTCAGGCTGCGAAGCATGTAGAAATTCTTGGAGCGTTCGAGGCCGTTGATGAAGCGGATGAGAGCCGGATACGTGCCGTCAACGGTTTCGGTGATGGCGATTTCGGAAACACCGCGTCCTTCGACAGCCTTCTGCTTGAAATCAACGGAGCCGGTCTGAAGTCCGGCCTCCTTGGCGATGGAGTTGAGATCGGCGGAGACGCCGGAATAGCCGGTGGAAGCATCGAGAAAGGCGGAATTGTAAAACTTGGTGCATTCGCTGCCGGCCTGCGAGAGGGTGGAACGAATTCGCTGGCCGCGGTCAACATCGGCTTTCAAGAGGCGAGATTTGGCGCGCAGCGAGACCAACTGAGCCTGAAGCGCCTGGGGCGACTGGCTGGAAATGCGGACGTAAGCGGCAAGCAGGGCAAGGTCCACGACCAGCAGCGCGAGGAGGGCGATGGTGATGTAGAGCTTCCAGGTTTTCCAGGCATTTTTCATATTCAGAGCGTCGCATACCAGACGGTCAGTGTCGCCTGCACGTGGTCGCTGGTGGCTTGCGTCGGATGCAATTCCTTTTCGACCCGAACATCGGTAAATTCCTTCGAGTCTTCCAGCGCCTTCAGGAATTTGAGCTCGGCATCATCGGAGAGCGCGCCGATATTGAGGCTGATTTTGGCGCGGTCATTGACGAGGCTGGGCGCGATGCTGATGACGCGAACGCCGGGCGGCAACGAGCGCTCGAGATCCATGAAAACCTTGGTCCAGGGAAAGCTGCGCTCGCCAATGAGCGAATTGAGAAAGGCGGCGCGATCGAGGACCTGCTGGGCCTGGGGCGTCTTGAAAAAAGCAGCGAGTTCGGCCTGGCGCTGCTGCGAGGCGCGAATGTCGGCTTCGGTGCGGGCGATCTGCACGCGAAGATCGCGATTAGCGCGCCAGGAACGGTAGACGATGGTGGAAAGCAGCGCCAGCGCGACCACGCCCAGAAAGCCAAGCAGGGCTGCGGCGGCCAGAAAGGGCCGCTTGTTGTCGAGCGGGCGCGTCGAGAGATTGAGGCGAAGTTTCATGGTGCGAGAGCGCGGCGGCGGCGCTCAGGAACCTCCGTTCATCATCCAGCCGACGAGCGGCTCGACGTTTTGCTGAATGAGGCCTTTAGCGCCGGAATCGAGAGCCAGCGCGCCCTCGGCGGAAGCGAGCGGAGAGACCGAACAGGAAAGCTCGGCGGCGAGAGCGGCTCGGACAATTTCTTCGCGACCACCGAAGCCGGAAAGCCGGACGCGGTCCACGGTGCCGCCGGAAGTATCCTGGAAATAGGCGAGAGCGGGAAAAATTTCGTCGAGGATGGCTTGCGGTTCGAGAGCAGCGACTCCGGAAGCCATTTCGGTGGAACGATAGACGCACAAACGGCCGGACTGAACGATGACAGTGGTGAGAGAGCGTCCGCTGAGGCGTACCAGCAGCGTGGAGCCGCGATCTTCGAGCAGAGGCAGGGTGATGAGTGTGGAGCTGAGCACCACACCGGCGTGCGCGCCCAGTGTTTCGATGATTTCCTCGTATTCGCGAACAATGCGCTGGCGCGCAATGGCTGCGATAATTTCCAAGTTCCCTTCCCTGCCGCGCTGGCGCATCCAGGAGACGACCGTTTCTTCGACGTCGAAAGGGACGGATTTTTTGAGGCGCCAGCGCAGCAGCGGAAGAGCTTCGTCGGCGCGGCGAGGAAGATTTTCGAAGGGGAGGATAAAAACGCGTACCACGGGATCGGGAATCAGCAACGCGAGAGGCGCGCCGCGATGCGGCACTTTTTGAAAGACGCGGCGAAGCGCGCCGCGAATTGCGTCGGCATTGGGAATATTCGGCTCGACGGGCGAAGGCGAAAACGAACCTTCGCTGAGATATTCGACGGCCGACGATTCCAGGTGCCCGCGCACACGTCCCCAGCGGGCGGTGGCGACGTGGGTGGTGGCGATCTCAACGGCGAGCGGCGGATGAGGCATCGCCGAGAGCCAGCGCTCAATGCGGCGGACGGGACCCAAGGAGTAGAGCGAGTCTTCAAAGCTGGGCGTGGAGCTAGTCAAGGAACGTCACCTTATTGATTTCGCGAAGGGTGGTGACGCCCTGGCGGATTTTGTTGAGGCCGGAATCGCGGAGGAAGCTCATGCCTTCCTGACGGGCGGCGCGTTTTATTTCGGAAGTCGGGCGGCGGTCGATGATCATTTCGCGAATGTGGTCGGAGAGATCGAGAAGCTCGGTGATGGCGGTGCGTCCGCGATAGCCGCTGCCGGAACATTCGAGGCAGCCGGGCCCTTCGTAGAACGGGACTTTGGACCAAGTGTCGGGATCGAGGCCGGATTCGCGGAGGACGTCGGCGGAATACTGGACCTGTTTTTTGCAATTTTCGCAGATCAGGCGGACCAGGCGC
>JBAVQT010000421.1:0-1819 GCA_049694295.1 Candidatus Acidiferrales bacterium | reverse complement strand
ATCGCTCCGCCCTCCGTGAAGCCGCCGCTCAATTCGCGCCTTATGGTGGACCCAACCGTGGTCGCCGCGCCCAACATCAAAATCCCAGAACCGAATCTCCAAAACATGGGCGATCCGCTGGCTAAGGTTCTCGACGATTCTAACGGTACCGGCAGCGGCTCCGGCATTGGCTCCGGCAATGGTGGCGGCGTCGGCAGCGGCAGCGGCTCGGGCGTCGGCCCCGGCCAGGGATACGGTTACGGCGGCGGAATGCCCGGCGCCGGCGAGAATGGCTATGGCACGCCGGTCTGCATCTATTGCCCCAGCCCCACCTTCACCGACGAAGCCGTGAAGGCCAAGGTCCAGGGCGTAGTCGAACTCACCGCCGTCATCACGGCAGACGGCCGCGCTACCCAGATTCGCGTCGCCAAAGGCCTCAGCTTCGGCCTCGATGAACGCGCCGTGGAAGCTGTCCGCTCCTGGCGGTTCCGTCCCGCCATCGGTCCAGACGGGCGCCCCTCAGCCGTCTTCTCCCCCATCGAAGTAACCTTCCGTATCATGTAGCTCGCGTCCCTCGTTACCATCTCGCCCCTCGCACGCCCGTCCGGGCGCTCTTCTGCTACGATGACCACCATGAATCGTTTCTTTCTCGTCGTGTCCCTGGTGTTTGCATCCGCACTGGCCTTCGCAGTGCCGCCCTGTGCCGCTCAAGCGGGCTCCATCGAATTCAGCGCGCGCATCACCCCCTCCGGCGGCGTCGAAGAGCCTGTTCGCGGCTTTCCCGTCTATCTACTTCGCAAAAGTTTCGAAGACATCAAACTCGAAGCCGACGCTGCTTATCCCAAGCCCGACATGAACGCCTTCATAGACAAGCTGGAAGTCTCCAAAGAACTCAAAGCGTGGATGAAAACCAACAAGACCGTCCGGCTGAACGGACAGGATTTCACCGCCCTCGTCAAGCCCGCCGACATCATGGCCGTCAAGGAGTTCTACTCGGCCTATATGGACCGCAACTCCGACGATCAGACTCTCATGGGTTTTCCTAAGCCCAAGTGGAAAGCCTCCGACAAAGTGAAAGATCCTGCGAAATATGAAAAGCTCGACGCAGAGTATCGCGACGCCATAAAAAAATTCATCGAGCAGAATCCCCAGACCATCGACGGCCTCGATCTCGCGCTCACCGACACCGATCCCAGTCAGAAGTGGGACGATCTCGTCGCCAAGCGCCAGCCTCAACTCGAACGCGCCACTCTCGATCTCGCGCGCGGGAAATATTACGCCGCACGCGCCGATACCGATCTCCAGGGCCTGGGCGGTTTCCGCAATGTCCAGCCCGGCTATTACTGGCTCAGTTCGCTCGACGTTCCCGCCACCGTGGGTGACGCGCAATTCCGCTGGGATGTCGCCATCACCGTCGCTCCCGGCCAAACACTTTCCGTCGTGTTAGATAATTCGGACGCCGCAATTCCCGTGTCGCCCCGCGCCACGCACTAGTTCTTAAATCTAATGCCTTCGCCGCCCGACTCCGCCGTCCTCGATTCCTTGATTCGCGGTCTCGCCTCCAGCGTCTCCGCGAAGCGCGAGCTCGCCGCCGCCGAAATCTTTCGCCGAGGCCGCGAACTCGCGCTCGCCGCCGCCAGCGATTGGCTAACCGATCCCAATCTTGCAAGGCTTTTTGCGCGCGACGATTCCGGCCAGCTTGAAATCACCGTCGGGATAGCTGTCCCGCCTGCCGATTTCGATTCCATCCGCGCCGCCCACGGTTCTCCTCTACTCGCCGAAGTGCCGCCCGATCAGGACGCCCGCGAATTCGAGCTGCATTTTCCGCGTTCCACCTCCG
>JBAVQT010000420.1:0-3852 GCA_049694295.1 Candidatus Acidiferrales bacterium | reverse complement strand
GCCGCTGCCCAGCACCGAAACCGTCAACCGCGCCGCAACCATGCTCCGCTCCGGGGCGCGCACCGGCCTCATCCTCGCGGGCAGCGCGCTCCAGGGTCGTGGGATAACCGCCGCTGGGCGCATCGCTGCCGCCACCGGCGCGAAACTTTTCTCGCCCTATCCTTTCACTCGCATGGAACGCGGCGCCGGCCTTCCCCGCGTCGAACGCACTCAATATGTCGTCGAGCAGGCCCTCGAGCAATTCAAGGAATTTCGCCAGTTGATTCTGGTCGGCGCGCCCCCTCCTGTCGCCTATTTCGCGTATCCCGGTAAGAGCAGCATCCTCACGACACGCGAATGCGAACTCTTCGCGCTCGCCACTCCTGCCGAGGATTGTGCCGGTGCGCTCGAATCCCTGGTCGCCACACTGAGTATCGAGAAAACGGCACCACTCGCGGAAAAACCCGAACGCCCCGCCCTTCCCACCGGCGAAATCACGCTTCCGAATCTGGCCGCCGCGGTCGGTGCGCTGCTGCCGGAAGATACAATCGTGGTGGACGAGTCCATGACTTCCGGCCGCGGCATGATGGCGGCTACGCGTGGCGCTCCGCCTCACCACTGGCTCGCCAACACGGGCGGCTCGATCGGCATTGCCCTCCCGCTTGCCGTCGGAGCAGCCGTTGCGTCGCCCGAGCGGCGCGTTTTGTGCCTTACCGCCGACGGCAGCGCGATGTACACCGCTCAGGCGCTCTGGACCATGGCCCGCGAATCGCTCCGCGTCACCACTATCGTTTTCGCCAACCGCGCTTACGCCGTCCTCCAGCGCGAATTCGCGGGAATCGGCGTTGGCGAGCCCGGCCCTCGCGCACAAGCCCTCTTCGACATTGGCCGTCCGGATCTCGATTGGGTCGCGCTAGCGCGCGGCATGGGCGTGCCTGCCATTCGCGCCAATTCAATGGATGACTTCGCCAAGGCTTTGCAACATGGTTTCGAAAGCGAAGGTCCCTCGCTCATCGAAGTTCGCGTCTGATTTGTCTTCGTCTCGCAGGTTCGCGATTCGCCACCGCATCGGGGTATAATCACCGGATGCAATCAATGCAATATCGCCAGCCGATACACGGCACCACAGTTCTCTGCGTCCGTAAGGACAATAAGGTCGCCCTCACCGCCGATGGCCAGGTGACCATGGGCGATGGCGTCGTCAAGCATAGCGCCCGCAAGACTCGCCGCCTCTACAACGATAAAATTCTCGCGGGCTTTGCCGGCAGCACCGCCGACGCACTTTCGCTCTTTGGCCGTTTCGAAAACAAGCTTCAGGAATTTCACGGCAATCTTCCGCGTGCCGCTGTTGAGCTTGCCAAGGAATGGCGCACCGACCGCTCCCTGCGACACCTCGACGCCCTGCTCCTCGTCGCCGATGCCAAATCCACGTTTCTGCTGTCGGGAAATGGCGACGTCATCGAGCCGGACGACGGAATCACCGCCATCGGCTCAGGTGGTTCTTACGCACTGGCGGCGGCCCGCGCGCTTGTGAAACACACTCGTCTCAGCGCCAAAGACATCGCGCAGGAAGCCATGCGCATCGCCAGCGAAATCTGCATCTATACGAATTCGAATTTCACTCTCGAAGAGCTATGACCGGAAAGTCAGAGAAAGACATGGTGATCTATTTGTCCGGAGAATCTCAGACTCAGGAACCCGAGCCGCTACCCTCGTTTGACGAGCTGACTCCCCGCGAAATCGTTCTCGAGCTCGATAAATACATCGTCGGCCAGAACGCCGCTAAAAAAGCAGTCGCTGTGGCCCTGCGCAATCGCGTCCGCCGCCAGAAACTCACGCCCGAAATGGCCGAGGATATTCTCCCCAAAAATATTCTGATGATCGGTCCCACCGGCGTCGGCAAGACCGAAATCGCCCGCCGCCTGGCTCGCCTCGCCGGCTGCCCCTTCGTAAAAGTGGAGGCTTCCAAGTACACCGAAGTCGGCTACGTCGGCCGCGATGTCGAATCCATGGTCCGCGACCTCGTCGAGACTTCCATTGATATGGTCCGCGAAGAAAAACTCGATGAAGTCGCCGAGCGCGCCGAACAATCCGCTGAAGAGCGCCTGCTCGATCTGCTCTTGCCCTCTTCGCCGGCTCCTCCCGATCCCGCTCCCGGTGCCGAAGCCGCCCGCCGTGAACAAGCTCAGCGCACCCGGGAAAAATTGCGCGCGCAGCTTCGCGAGGGCAAGCTCGATCAGCGCATGGTCGAGGTCGAGGTCCGCGAGCGCTCCACGCCCTCGTTTGAAATCATCACGAACCAGGGCGTTGAGGAAATGGATATCAACGTCAAAGACATGCTTTCCGGCATGTTCGGCCAGCAGAAAAAGAAGCGCAAGATGACCGTCGCAGAGGCTTTCGACTACCTCATTCAGGAAGAAGAAACCCGCCTGATTGATATGGATCAGGTCACCCGCCTCGCCGTGGATCGCGTCGAGCAAATGGGAATTCTATTCGTAGACGAAATAGATAAAATCGCCGGCCGCGAAGCCGGTCACGGCCCTGACGTGTCCCGCGAGGGCGTGCAGCGCGACATTCTCCCCATCGTCGAGGGCACCACCGTCAACACCCGGTACGGCATGGTCCGCACGGACCACATTCTATTCATCGCCGCGGGCGCCTTCCACACCACCAAGCCCTCCGATCTTATCCCGGAATTGCAGGGGCGCTTCCCGATCCGCGTCGAACTCAGCTCGCTCACCGAGGCCGATTTCATTCGCATTCTCACCGAGCCGAAAAACGCACTCATCAAGCAATACATCGCGCTGCTCGATACCGAATCGCTAAAGCTTTCCTTTACCGAAGACGCCATCGCCGCCATTGCTCGCTTCGCCGCCAAGGTCAACGAGACCACAGAAAACATCGGTGCGCGCCGCCTGCACACCATCCTCGAAAAAATTCTCGAGGAAATTTCCTTCGAAGCGCCCGAAATGAAAAAGAAAACGGTAAAAATCGATTCCGCCTACGTGCACAAGCAGCTGGCTAACATCGTCAAGGATCAAGATCTGAGCCGCTACATTCTGTAGAACGATAGAAAACAGAACATGGAAACTCGAAACGGGGACACCGTTCCCGGTGCTTGCCCTGCGCGGCGTCCCTTATATCAGCCGGTCCCGAGCGCGAATCACAACAATCTAGCCCAGCCCTTTCGCGCTTTGCGCGTCCCGGCGAACCTGCCGGAAAGGCCCGAGGCCGCTGCGCCCGCCTGCCGGCCAGGCCCTGCAAGCGCCGTTCTGATCTTCGATTTTCTCTTTTCCATTTTCCTATTCTCTTTGCTCTTAGTCGGCTGCGCCGCTCCCGGCGAACCTACGGAGCGCCGTCCTCCCGTCCCCACCACCGTCAGCGATCTCATCGCGCAACAATCTGGCAACGCGGTCGTCCTCACCTTCAAACTCCCCAGGGAAACCGTCCAGCGCCGACCACTGAAATCCGCTCCCGCCGTCGAAATCTATCGCGAGTTTGTCCCCGCAGCTGCTCTCCCAAATGCGCCCATGACCGCGCGTGCGGCCTCAAAGCGAAGCGGCCTCGCGCCCCTCTTTACCGTCCCGTCCGCGATGGTTGCTCAATATGTCAACGATGATCGCTTCCGTTTTGTGGACACTCTCACCGCATCCGATTTTTCCTTGCATCCGGATTCCCAAGTCCTCTACATGATCCGTACTCGCACCTCCGAAAAACAAACCTCAGCCGCTTCCAATTCCGCTATTGTTCGCATCCATCCCGGATTCGACTCCATCTCCGACGCCAAAGCCGAAGTCATGCACTCCGCCATCGCCCTTTCGTGGACTGCTCCTCAAAAAGCTATCGACGGCTCAATTCCACCGCTCACCGGCT
>JBAVQT010000419.1:0-2678 GCA_049694295.1 Candidatus Acidiferrales bacterium | reverse complement strand
CTCTTACGCAGGTCGCTCGCCCGTTGTCTGTGCGGACATGCTCTCCTGCGGGACATGACGGTGTCTGATCCTGCCGGGCTTGATCTTGATGGTCCTGGCGAGCTTGATCCTCACGAGCTTGATCCTGCCTGGCCCTATCCCTGTCGTGACCCTGATCCGGGGCGGGCGCGCCCTGGGCTCCCTGCGGTCCCGCTGGTCCTGGCACCGCCGGGCTGGTGTTGCACCCTCCCACTAGCACCAGCAAAAGCGCACTCATGAATAGCCATGACTTCATTTTTGGTTCTCCCTGTGATGTTTCTGCGCGCAAGTGCCGCTTCGGCGGAAGATTGCGTGGAGGGAGAATGCTAGCCGGAGAGCGAAGGCACGCGCTGTCCTGATTTGCACAGATGCAAAATTTTAAGTGACCACGCTTTTTGCCAGGCGCCGATCGGCACCCTGAAAATCAACTTCGGAGCGGGCTAGCACGAGTTGATGGAGGCGCCCGTTTGCGCCGAGGCAACTTCGGTTAGCAGCTTGGCTAGCGCGCTGGCATTGGAGACTGGCGGGTAGCAATGGGTTTCGACGCAGACCAGGGCTTGCGGCTTGGCGGCGTCGAGATGCGGAAGCGTTTCGCGGAGCGCGGGAGCCAGCGACGCGGACGCGATTTGTTGCGGCGTGGCGCGCAGCACGGATTTGGCGAAGCGATATGTGTTGTGCGCGGCGCGCTCGAGCGCGGCTGATTGCGAATCTGCTGCCGCGCCGGTCACCACCACTTGGATCGGATGGCGCTGGTGCAGCAGAGCGGCCAGGCCGTAGGTGGCCGCGAAGACGCCGTACTGCGGCACCAATCCAGCGAAGGCTTCGAGAGTTTTTTGCGCCCAGTCTCGATAAGCGCGGTGGCCGGTGAAAGCGTAGAGGCGATCGAGCGCCATCGCGGCCACCGAATTTGCGCCGGGTGTTGGCGAATCCTGCAGCGGCTTGCGGCGCACGTCGAGGCCGCCCATCGGCGCGGCATCCCGCGCGCGGTCGAAAAATCCGCCACCCTCGGGATCGCCGAAACGCTCGACGGCCAGGCGGACGGCGCGCTCGGCCGCGTCAAAATAGCGCCGATCGAGTGTGCATTCGTAAGCGTCGAGCAGCGCTGCGGCCGCGAACATCTGATCGTCGAGCGAGCCATCGAGGCGGGGGCCACCGATGCGATGCAGGAAGCCCTGCGATTCGTCCCAGGCCTCGGCCAGAATGCGATCCAGCGCTTTCAGGGCAAACACGCGGCAATCCTCGCGCTCGAGCACGCGCGCGGCTTCGAGATACGCGGAAACAAACATGGCGTTCCAGCCGACGTAAAGAGTCGTGTCCACCGCGGGGGTTGGACGCCGCTCGAGCCGCGCGGCCAGCAACTTTCCCTTGGCGCGCGCGAGCAAAATGCGAGTGGCGGCTTCGTCCAGGCTGAGTTTTTTGCCGAGATCTTCCAGAGTGCTCGCGACCCACAGGACATTTTTCGCGGGATTGTGGTGCATTTCGCCGTGCGGCGCCACGTCGTAATACATCTCGATGGCGCGTGATTCCTCGGGAGAGAGCACCGCGCGAACTTCGGCGAGCGTCCAGGTGAAATAATCGCCGTCATCTTCGAGAGTTTGATCGGCGTCCTGGCTGGCGTAGAAGCCGCCGCGCTCGCGGTCGGAGAGCACATCCGAAACCCACTGAATAATGCCTTCGGCGGTTTCGCGGAAGAGCGGATTGCGCGTGACTTGATATCCGTGGAGAAAATTCTTGAGCAGCTCGGAATTGTCGTAAGTCATTTTTTCAAAGTGCGGCACGCACCAGCGCTCGTCCACGGAATAGCGGTGAAATCCGCCGGCCAGCTGATCGTAGACGCCGCCGAGGGCCATGGCTTCGAGCGTGCGCGTAGCCACGTGGCGCAGGCGCGCTCGCGATTCCGCGTCCGGTGCGGACTGCGAAGATTCGAGCAGCAGCTCGACTGCGCCGGCGTGCGGAAATTTCGGCGCGTGGCCGAATCCGCCGTGCTGTTCATCGAAGAGATGCAGCGCCGATTCGACGATGGCGGCGGGCGCGCCGGGATCGAAATCACCGCGCGCTCCCTGAAATATTTCCGCTTTCGCGACGGCCTCGGCAATTGCTTGCGCCGAGGAGTTCACATCGCCGCGCCGCGATTTGAAGGCCTCGGAGATCGCCAGCAGAATGCGGCGAAAGCCGGGGCGTCCCATGGCGTCGTCAGGCGGAAAATATGTGCCGCCGAAAAAAGGTTTGCCGTCGGGCGTGAGAAACGCGGTGAGCGGCCAGCCGCCCTGGCCGGAAATCGCGCTGATGGCGGATTGATAGCGCGAGTCCACGTCGGGGCGTTCGTCGCGATCCACTTTGACGGGGATGTAGAGTTGATTGATCATCGCGGCGATTTCAGGATTTTCGTAACTCTCGCGGTCGATTACATGGCACCAGTGGCACCAGACCGCGCCGATATCGAGGAGGATCGGTTTTTCTTCGGCGTGTGCTTTTGCAAAAGCTTCGGCCCCCCATTCGTGCCAGTCCACGGGCTGATGCGCGGCGGAGCGCAGATAGGGACTCGCGGAATCTTTCAGGCGATTTTCAATGGGGTGCGGCACTCGAAAGCCTTTCTAGCCGGGTGGGCGCACGGGCGGCATCCAGGGGCGCCCGAAAATTTCTACTGAATGGGGTTGCTA
>JBAVQT010000418.1:0-7429 GCA_049694295.1 Candidatus Acidiferrales bacterium | reverse complement strand
TGCGAATGCCGATAAATGGCGGCAGCGTGCCGGCGTTCATTCCAGAGGCTACTTCGCGCGCAGCCGCGGCGGCGTGGCCATCCTCTTCGTCATCGGGGCGGTTTCCATAGCCGTCTTCGAAATCGATCCGAAAATCTTCCACGGCTTCGCGCCGCAGCTTTTCGCGGACCCGCCGGTAGATCGTCGCGGCAAACCAAGCGGGACGGTTTTCGCGTCGCGCCGTTTCCGGATCGGATTCCACGGCCTTGGCGATCGCCAAAATCGTTTCCGGCGCGTGCGGCAACTTTTCGGAGCCTGCCAACCCTATCGCTTTTCCGAACGCCGCGAAATCCGGCGCATAGTCGTCGAGCGAGCGCTGCGCCAGTTCGCTCAGTCGTCGCGTGGTCTCCGCGCGAAAGAGATGCGCGCCTCCGTAGACGGTGTGAACAGGCTGGCGCGCGCCCGTCGATCCGGGGTAGCGCCGGGCCAGGGCCTTGTGCGCTTGCTCCAGACGCGCGCTGATTTCCTGCAATAATTCAGGCGGCAGCGTTTGCTTCATGCGTCTCCTCGCGGCCGGGATTTTTCTTCCCGCAGCCAATTCAGGGTTGTCGGAAAATACCCGACAGGATACATTTGTTTCTGTCCGCTGCGAAGATGCCCGGAGCGGCCGGCATTCGTCCCATGGCGGACGCATCGCTGTAGCTGCAATCTACAGGAACCATTCTCGGAGATTCTAGCTTCCGCTGATGTCCGGAAAAATCCTGATTGTTGACGATGAATCGGCGGCCCGCGCCGCGCTGGAAATGCTTCTGCGCCGCGAGGGCTTCGATGTCCGCGATGCTTCCAGCGGCGAAGCCGCTCTGGCCGAGTGCGCCACATTTCGCCCGGACTTGATTCTCCTCGATATCATGATGCCCGGCATCAGTGGCTTCGAAGTCTGCCGCCAGATCAAGGCCAAGCCCGAAATGCGGCTGACTCCCGTGGTGCTGATCACGGGACTTTCCGCCACTGAAGATCGCATCGAGGGCATCAACGTCGGCGCCGACGATTTTCTCAGCAAACCCATCGATTTCAGCGAATTGCTGGCGCGCACGCGTTCTCTCCTGCGGCTTAAGCAGTACACTGACGAACTCGAGAACGCGGAAACCGTGCTCTTCAGCCTCGCCCTGAGTATCGAAGCGCGCGATCCCTACACGCGCGGCCACTGCGACCGTCTCGCGGCCATGTCCGCCCAGTTGGGTCAGCGGCTTCGCCTGCCGGAAGAAGACATCCGGTCGTTGCGTCGCGGTGGCATCGTGCACGACATTGGTAAAGTCGTGGTTCCTGACGCGGTTCTGCTCAAGCCCGGCGCGCTCACCCGCGAAGAGTTCGCCGTAATACAGAAGCATCCCGCGGCGGGCGAACGTATCTGTGCGCCGCTGAAAACTTTTCGCTCGGTGCTGCCCGTCATTCGCCACCACCACGAACGCTACGATGGCTCAGGCTATCCCGACGGGCTGCGTGGCGCCGAAACGCCTCTCAGCGCGCGAATCCTCCAGTTGGCGGACGTCTACGACGCACTCACCACCGATCGCGTCTATCGCACCGCCGTGCCCGCCGAGGAAGCGCTGGCCATCATGAACGAAGAAGCCCAGCGCGGATGGTGGGACCGCGAGCTCTTCGGCATCTTCCGCGAAATGATTCGCGCCTCGCATGGCTCTGCGCTTGGCGCGACGGCCAATGACCTGAAGACCTAAGCGTCGCGCTGACTCGATCGGTGAGCGCCCGGAATTTACAAGTTCACTAATTCCCGATCCGCTCCTCGCCGCTGTAAATTACGAAGCGGCGCTCGCGCAGAAATCCCACCAGTGTCAGGCGCATCTCTCGTGCCAGCCGCACCGCCAGCCCAGACGGTGCGGAAAGCGATGCCACCACCGGCAGGCCTGCCACGATGGCCTTCTGCACGATCTCAAATCCGCCGCGTCCGCTCACCAGCAGCAGCGAATCGGATAGTGGCGCCCGGCCCTCGCGCAGCGCCCAGCCGATCACTTTGTCCACCGCGTTGTGACGCCCGATATCCTCGCGCAGCGCTTGCAAATTTCCGCGCGCGTCAAAAAGCGCCGCCGCATGCAGGCCACCGGTGCGCGCAAACACGTCCTGTTCACCACGAAGTGTTTCGGGAAGGCGCAGGAGCGTCTGAGCGGCCACGCAAAAATCCGGACTCGCCGCGCATAATTTCCGCGATCTTACGGATTCGATCGAAGCCTTCCCGCAAACTCCGCAGCTCGAGGCCGCGAAGAAATTCCGCCGCAAGCTCTCGGCGTCGGACACGACGTCCGCCGCGAGTTTCACGGTGACCAGATTACCTTCGTGACTCTTCGTCGCGTCTGACACGTTCGCCAACGAAAGGATCTGGTCGTTCCGTTGGATGATGCCCTCGGTGAAGAGAAACCCAGCCGCGAGTTCGAGATCGTGGCCCGGCGTGCGCATCGTTACGGTCAGCGGACTATCGCCGATCCGGATTTCCAGCGGTTCCTCGGCAGCCAGCGAATCCTCCGTTCGCTGCACGCGTCCATCGGCCCACACCACCACCTGAGTCAGGTTCACGCCGCTGGATTTTCGCGCCACGTCACATCCCCCGATCCGCGCCGCGGCTTTTTGTTAGTTTCGCCGCCTCGCGAGACCCCAGCATACATCCGCGCATCCGGCCGAGTCGCGCGATCGATTCAGAAAAATCCGCCCACCAGAAAAATGGCTCGGAACGCGGGGACGGTCCGAGCCAGTGGGCGCTGCTCAGGCGTGGGAGTGCGAGGATTGCTTGCGTTACGGTTCGGATTCGATCGCGACAACCTGTCCGGTCGTCGGATCGAGGAACACCCGGTCGTGGCGCTTGTTCGTGAAATCAAAAGACCTCGAGATCGGCCCTGCGATACTGTCGAATGAGCCCTTTCCAATCTGTCCCAATCCCCAGTTGTCCTCGATGAAGCGGACCACCGAGCTCTGATCCGCCAGCGTGCTGTCCACGAAGTTTTTCTTCGCATAGGGCGAGACCACAATGAAGGGCAAGCGCGGACCGTAGCCGCAGCGAGCTTGCAACCCCTGCAGCGAGTTGCTGCCCGAACCGCACGCGCCCTTGCCCGTCAGCGCATCTGCCTTCGAGACAGATTGATTGACGATCGGTCCGATCGCGTGATCGTACCAGCCATCGGAATCGTCATACGTTATGATCACCGCCGTCGAATCCCACTCCGCCAGCGATTGCAGCGTGTTGATCGTGCTCACGATGAACTGCTGTTCGTCCAGCGGCGATGAATTGCCCGGATGGCCGTCTTGCGCACGATTGGCTTTCAGGTAGCTGACCGCCGGCAAATTGCCGGAGAAGGCGGCGTTCCAGAATTCGCTCAAATCGTACTGATGGTTGGCCTGACCGTTGTGGCCGATCTCATCCACGTTGGCCGGCGGCAGATGATGCGGATTCGCCGTACTGGCGTAATACGCAAACGGGTTGTGGTGCGCGCTATAGGCCGTTTCCGGAGTGCCGTCGAAGCGATTCGTGGTGCTGTTGCAAACCGCTTTGCCATCTACCACCGACGATGGAGTGAATCCGCCCTGGAACCAGCCCCAGGAGATGCCTTTCGCGTTCAGCAGGTCGCCGACGTTTTTGCCTTTCACCGAGGTCTGGTCAGGCGCGCCGCAGTCGTCGTAGAAAGGATCCGCATCGCCGATCACGCTGCCGTTGACCACGTCGGATTCCAGATCGCCGCTCGAATCGTCAATTGAATTCGCTAAGTCGGCGTTCCCGGTCATGCCCGAAGCCACATTGAGCGCCCCGGGCGTGGACGGCCCGAAATTCGTGTCGAAGAAATTGTCGTTGATCGCAAAATTTTGCGCGTAATTCCACAGGCCGGTCACCGTGTTCCCGTCGTAGTAGCCCATCACCACGCCGACTCCCAGCCCTGAAACATCCGCATATGGATTGCTCGATCACGCGGTTGCCACTGTCTCCGGGAATTTGTCCATCAGTCCGCTGTCAAACGCCTGCTGCTCCGGCGTGTAATCGTGGTCTTGATCGCAGGTATAATTTTGCGCCGGGGTCAAGCGAACCGGCGGATATCCGGAATTCGGATTGTTGCTCAGCAAGCCGGCCACCAGCCCGTTGACGCTGGGAGTTCCTTCCTTGGCTTTGAACGGAGTCTCGCCTTTCAGATTCAGCGCATTCGGATACGTCCCAAAGTAATGATCGAACGAGACGTTCTCCTGGAAGATGATCACCAGATGCTTGATGGGTGTGCCGGTCTGATATTTGTCGGCGCTGTTGGTATTTTTTTAGCCTGTTGCCCCGGGCTAGCCATCAGGGGCGCTGGCATCAGCAGCGCCATGTTGCACGCCATTACGCCGGCCGCCAGCCAGCGCAGATTCTTCGCGATCATGTGCTCTCCTTGAGTGAGGAAGTTCGTGAATTCCGCTTCAGGCTGCCCCGCGTTGCGGCCCCCACGAATTGGCCGCCGGGAGGAAGTGAAGCGGGAGGATGCACAGAGTGGATACCGGGCGTGTGTTATCCCCAGATGACAAACACCTGAAAACTGGCGCGCACTCGAAAAATACGCCGGCCGTTTGCTTTTCGGGCCCCTTCGGCCGGACGCGCACCGGCTTCTCCAGCGCCAATTTTACTCGCGGCGCGTATTAATCCGTCGGCGCGGCAATCACTTCGCCGGTGGCAGGGTCCAGAAACAGTTTGTCGTGACGCGCGTGGTTGAAATCGAATAATCCCACAAGCGGACCGGCAATCGCGTCAAATGATCCTCCGCCGATCCTGCCCAGCCCCCAATTGTCCTCGATGAAGCGAATGATCGAGCTCTGATCCGTTACGCTGCTGTCCACGAAGTTTTCACGCGCCCATGGCGAGACCACCAGCAGAGGGAGCCTCGGACCATATCCGCACCGCGCCTGAATTCCCTCCAGAGAATTCGCGCCCGCCCCGCAAGCACCGGGCCCGGTCAGTGCGTCCGCTTTCGTAGCCGATTGATTGACGATGGGGCCCATCACGTGGTCGTACCATCCGTCGGAATCGTCCCACGCGATAAAAATGGCGGTTGAATCCCACTCCGGCAGCGACTCCAGTTTGTTGATCGCGTCCGCGATCCACTGCTGTTCGTCGAGCGGCGAAGAATACCCGGGATGGCCGTCCTGCGCACGATTCGCCTTCAGGAAACTCACGGCGGGTAAATTTCCATCCAGCGCCGCCTGCCAGAAATCGCTCAGATCATAATTGTGATTGGCCGGGCCGTCGTGCCCGATTTCCCGCGCGCTTGCCGGAGGCAGATGATGCGGATTGCTGGTGCTCGCGTAGAATTGAAACGGATCGTGATAGCCCGCGTACGCTCCAACGAGCTTTCCGTCCAACCGGGGAGTTTTCGCGCCGCAGACGGCAGGCTTGGCCGGCCTGCCGTCGCCGCCCGGATCGTAAGGTTGCGTCGGCGTGAATCCGCCCTGAAACCAGCCCCACGAAATGCCTTTGGCATTCAGCAGATCGCCGATGTTCGGGCCTTTGAGGGACGCGCGGTCGTAACTATAGCAATCCTCGAACAAGGGAGATGGATCTCCGATGATCGTGTCATTCACCACATCGCGCGCCAGCCCGCCCGTGGCGTTGTCAATCGTTTTGTCAACATTGCCGGTCATCCCCGAAGCCAGGTTAATTGCGCCCACCGAAGAAGGTCCAAACGTCGAGCCGTGCGAATTGTCGCTCATCGAAAAATATTGCGCGTAGTTCCACAGCGCCGTCACGGTATTGCCGTCGTAAAAACCCATCACCACTCCCGGGCCGTAAGCCGCGAGCGACGGATACTTTTCCTTCCCGCAATGCCCCGCTGTAAATTGCGGAAACTTGTCCATCAGCCCGCTGTCATACGCCTGTTGCTCGGGCGTATAGGAATGTGTCATATCGCAGGTGTAGTTCTGGCTGGGGTCGAGGCGGAAAGGAGCGTAGTCCGGCCCGTTGGGATTTCTCTCGGTGAGCGTATGGCTGATGCCGTTCACGGTTGGCGTTCCGGGGCGTGCGTGGAAAGGCGTCTCGCCCGCCCGATTCGCCGCATCCGGATACGTTCCGAAATAATGGTCGAACGATTCGTTTTCCTGGAAGATCACCACCACATGCTTGATCGGAGTCGTGGTCGCGGCGTTGCGGCCATGGGCATCCGAGTTTTGTCCGCGTTGTCCCCTTGCGGCGCACGGCGTCATCATCGCGACTCCTGCTGCCAGCAGGAATGCCGCCGCATGCAAAGTCCGCTGCTTCACGTAGTCTCCTTTGCAGTTGATCCGGTCGCTCTTGGCTAGGACCGCGTGCTCACTTGAAAAGTTCTCCGCGAGTTTACCGCAACGCGTCGGAAGGATGCACGTTTCTCGGGCACGGATAAAATAAAATGAATTCGCGGAGCGGCCAGAAGCTATTTCTGCCCGTCCTTCGCCGCCGGCTCCACGCGAATCAGCCCCATCATTCCGCCGTCCTCATGCTCCAGCAGATGGCAATGATACGGAAACGTGCCCACGGAATTTGGGTCGCGAAAATCCATGCGCAACCGCACCGAGGGGTACTGCTTCGATTGGCCGTCCCAGAAAGGAACGTTGATCGTGTCGCGTAGATATGGCTCGTTCACAGGAATTCCAAACCATTCCATCAGGACGAAATGCGATTGGTGAATGTGAAAAGCATGCACCTCATTGGTGCGATTCTCGATGATCCAATCCTCCACATCACCCTGATGCGTCACAATGTTGGGTATGCCGGATCGCGGATCGAACGCTCTCGGTGTCTGTCCCTCCACGGTGATGAAAAACGTCGTCGGGCTGTTCGGATCCTTCGGATTCTGCGGGGTCTCCGAAAAATAGAGCCGTCGTGTCCGCACCGGTTGCACATCCCCGAGCCAGGGCCGTGCCGAGTGCGCCTCCACGTCTGCCCGCGCCGTCAACGGCGAGCCGAGCGCAGTTGCCACTGGCGCGGACGGTGCGGACGACAGGGCTGGTGCCGGTTCCGTGGCGTCCGCCGCGGTTTCGATCCTCGCCAGTGGACGATTCGGATCGTTTTCGCCCGCCGACCCCGTATTCACGCTGCGCGTCACCAGACTTGCCGCTACTCCTGCTGGCGGCCCCTTCACCACAAATTCCACCCGCCCGCCCGGTGGCACTCCCAGATGGCTCATCCACACGATCTGATTCGCCCCGCCGCCGTGCGCGCTGAGCGGTGCGCCATCGAGCGCCACCACACCCAGTGGCTGGGCCGCCGTGCCAAACTGCACCTCGAGGTTCAGATAGCTCAGTGACGAAGCATTCAGCACCCGCCAAAATTCTTTTTGCGATGGGCGCATCTTTATCATCGCGGGTGGATAATCGGGGTAGGGAATCGTCACGAAATTCAGAGAGAGATCGCGCGCCGGCTTTCCCGACCCCGTGCCGGTATTTAAAATATCTCCGT
>JBAVQT010000417.1:0-12762 GCA_049694295.1 Candidatus Acidiferrales bacterium | reverse complement strand
TTAAAATCCAGCCGCAGCTTCCGCTCGCGACCCTCCAGCGGAGGATGATAGGGCCGCATGCGCTTGACGGCTGGGCGAATCTTGATCGGCGCCTTCATCGCCTCGCCTCACCGCGCGCCTCTGCGCTCGATTCGCCGCGCACCTCGCCGCGAAATTCGGCGCGAAATTCAATGGACGCGCCGTGCGCCCGCAATCCCTCAGCCTTGGCGAACTCCGCGGCCACCGGCGCCAGTCTTGCGCATCCACCGCGCGTTACGCGCTGCACGCTCACGCACTTCACAAAATCCGCGGCGGACAATCCGCCCCGCGCGCGCGCTACGCCTCCCGTCGGCAGCACGTGATTCGTCCCGCTCGCGTAATCGCCAAAAGTCTGTGCGCTCCAGTCGCCCAGAAAAATACTGCCCGCGCACTCGATTCGATCGAGCAACGATTCCGCACCGGCTCCCAGCGTCAAATGCTCTGGCGCGAACAGATTCACGAAACGCACCGCCGCGGCGATGTCCCGCGCGATCAGAATCGCGCCCTGCTTCAACAAGGAACGATGCGCCGGATTCGACACTGGCAGCTCCGCCAGTTGGACGCGAATTTCCTTTGCCACCGTCTCTCCCAACCGCGCCGAAGTAGTCACCAGAATCGCCACGGCATCGGGATCGTGCTCCGCCTGCGCCAGCAAGTCCGCCGCGATGAAGCGCGCATTCCCGCGCACGGCCAGCACCATCGCTTCGGTGGGTCCCGCCAGCAGATCGATCGCGCAGTCCGCGCTCACCAGGCGCTTCGCAGCCGTCACGTAGCGATTGCCGGGGCCGGCGATCTTATCCACGCGATCGATCGAGCGCGTGCCATATGCCAGGGCCGCGATCGCCTGCGCGCCGCCGATTCGCGCGACCTGCGTAATTCCCAGTTCGCGCGCGGCCGCCAGCAGCGCCGCTCCCGGCTGCGGACTCGCCACCACGATGCGCCGTACTCCCGCCACCTGCGCCGGAATCGCGGTCATCAGCAGCGTCGAGACCAACGAGAAACGTCCGCCCGGAACGTAGCATCCCACCGCCCCAATCGGCCGCACGCGTTGCGCCACGCGCACCCCCGGTGCCACATCGAATTCCCATTCGCGCGGCAGTTGCTGCAGAGCCACGGCACGGATATTTTTCGCCGCACGCCGCACCGCTCCCAGAAATTCCGGAGCAACGCTGCGTGAAGCTTTCTGCATCTCGCGCCGAGATACCCACACGCTCCGCGAATCCAGCGCTACTCGATCCAGCCGCTGCGTCCAGGAAAATAGCGCCGCGTCTCCCCGCTTCCGAACGTCCGCGACGATCCGCGCGGCCACCCGCCCGGCCTCGCCGTCCGATTTCGCCCGTCCCGCCAGCAACAGTTTCTCCGTTCGCGATGTCAGCCGAAGAATTTTCATCAGTACACAATTTTGTTGAGCGGGTACTCAACGATCCCTTCCGCCCGCGCCGCTTTCAGCCGCGGAATCAGTTGGCGCACGGCTCGTTCCTCCACAATCGTATTGATCGCCACCCAATCCGCATCGCTCAATTGCGCGATCGTTGGATTTCGCAGCGCCGGCAGCGCCGCCAGCACCGACGCTAAATCTTCGCGCCTCACGTTTAGCATCAACCCCACGCGGTTATAGGCCTTGATCGCGCCCTCCAGCAGCAGCACCAGGTTCTCGATCTTTTCGCGCTTCTCCGGCTTCCGCCAGCTCTCGCGGTTGGCGATGAACCACGGCGCCGACTCCAGCAGCGTATCCACGATTCGCAGATGATTCGCGCGAAGAGAAGATCCCGTTTCGGTCACTTCCACAATCGCATCGGCCAGTTGCGGAACTTTCACCTCCGTGGCGCCCCACGAAAACTCCACTCGTGCGCTCACTCCGTTACGCTCCAGATATTTTTCCGTCAGCCGCACCGCCTCCGTGGCGATCACCATGCCTTCCAGATCGCGGACGCTCTGCACCGGCGAATCCTCCGCCACTGCCAGCACCCAGCGCACCCGCCCCAGGCTCGTCTTTGCGTACACCAGTTCGGCAACCTCCTCCACGCTTCCATTCGTCTCCAGAATCCAATCCTTGCCCGTGATTCCCGCATCCAGCGCGCCGCTGCCCACGTAGCGCGCCATTTCCTGCGCGCGCACCAGCATGCATTCGATTTCGGGATCGTCAATCGTCGGATAGTAGCTGCGCGAACTCACCGCGATGCGCCATCCCGCTCTCGTGAAAAGTTCCACGGTGGCATCCTGCAAGCTGCCCTTGGGAATTCCGAGCTTCAGAAGCGTCATCGCGCGCTCCCTTCGCCGTGTTTTGCTGGGCCGTAAAGCTCTTCCGGCGAGAGCGCGCGCTCGGCCGCCACCGCGTACTCTCCGTTGGCTTCGCGCCGCCGGTAGAAACAACTTCGATAACCCTCGTGGCACACAGCCGCTCCCGCGAGCTCCACGCGGAGCAGCAGCGCGTCGCAATCGCAGTCCACGCGAAGCTCGCGCAGTAGCAATCGCTGCCCGCTCGATTCGCCTTTGATCCACAGCTTCCCACGCGACCGGCTGTAGAACGTCACGTTTCCCGTTTCGATCGTCGCCGCCAGGGCTTCGCGGTTCATGAACCCCAGCATCAGAACCTCTCCGCTTCCGTCGTCTTGAATGATCGCCGGTAGCAGCCCGCCCTCTTTTTCGAAATCCAGCTCCATATCACCCCCGAAAAAACAAAAAGCCCGCCAGCGCATTTCGCGCCGGCGGGCTGATGAGTGCTTGCTATGAGTCGCTAGCTAGCCACACCGCCGCGGGCACGGGAGCGTGTGGTGATGATGGTGGTGAATCGAATATGCCCGCAAATTCATGACCCGTCTAAAATAAGCGACCCCGTCCCTCATGTCAACGGCGCAACCCATCAATTAAATGGATGCGGTGCATCCAGAAAACCTCACGCCGCGCCGGGAAAGAAACAGTTTGCTGCGCTGCGGCGGCGTGGCATTGTATTCGCTCAAGCGCTCGACGAAAAATCTTCACCCGAAAGACTGACGCAGCAATGATCTCCGCCGAAGATATCCGCGCCGCCCGTGTCCGCATCAAGCGGGCCATCCGCGTCTCGCCTTGTTCTTACTCCGAGGCTTTCTCCGAGCTATGCGACCGCCCCATCTGGATGAAACTCGAAAATCTGCAGCGCACTGGCTCCTTCAAGGAGCGCGGCGCGCTCAACAAAATTCTCACCCTCACGCCCGAGGAGCGCGCCCGCGGCGTCATCGCCGCTTCGGCCGGCAACCACGCGCAGGCCGTCGCCTATCACGCCTCTAAGCAAGGCATCAAATCCACCATCTGCATGCCCATTCATACCCCCCTGAATAAAGTCGTTTCCACGCGTGAATATGGCGCGGAGGTGGTGCTGCATGGCGCGAACTACGATGAAGCCTGCGAAGAAGCGCTCCGTCTCGGCCAAGCCGGCGGCATGACGTTTCTCCACCCATTCGATGACGACGCCGTGATGGCCGGACAAGGAACCATCGGACTTGAGCTTCTCGATCAGTGCGAGGGCCTCGAAACCGTGGTCGTCGCCGTCGGCGGCGGCGGACTCATCAGCGGCGTGGCCTGCGCCATCAAGGAAATCCAGCCCAGGATTCGGATCATCGGCGTGCAGACCGAGCGCCTGCCTTCGATGCGGGCCGCGCTCGCGCAGCACCAGCGCATCACCATCCCGGCCGCGACCACCATGGCCGACGGCATCGCCGTCCGTCGCGCGGGCGAGCGAACCCTCCCCATCGTCGAAAAATACGTGGACGACATCGTTACGGTCGGCGAGGAAGAAATCGCCAACGCCGTCCTGCTATTCCTGGAACGCGAAAAAATGCTCGCGGAAGGCGCGGGAGCCGCGGCCATCGCGGCCGTCGTCAATCGCAAGGTGGGCGCCGCGACTGGCGCCACCGCCGTGGTCGTCTCCGGCGGCAATATTGACGTCACTCTGCTTTCGCGGATCATCGAACGCGGTCTCGTCAAGGACGGTCGCATGATGCGCCTGCGCGTGAATTTGCCTGACTATCCCGGCGCGCTGTACCAACTCAGCGGCATCATCGCGCAGCACCGCGCCAATATTATCGCCACCTCCCACGATCGCGCCTACTACGGCGTCAACCTCGGCGAAACCGCCATTGATTTCACGCTCGAAATGCGCGGCGAAGAGCACATCGGCGAACTTGCCAGGGCTCTCGACGCCGCGGGCTACGTCCACGAACGAATCGTTTAACCGGCCGCCGGCGCCCGCAAGAAACAGTTGACACCACCGCCCCGCCTCGTTCATCTAAGCATCACACCAATTGCCATTGACCCGGCGCTGCGGGAGGCTTGAACTTGCCAAGCGTAACCATTGATGGCCGCATCTGGGACGCAAAGCCCGGCGAACCCCTCCTCGACCTCATCAACCGGACCGGCGCAAAACTTGCCCAGGTCTGTTATCTCCCGCAGTTAGGTCCAATTCAGACTTGCGATACCTGCGTGGTTGACGTGGATGGCGCGCTCGTCCGCGCCTGCGGCACGGCGGCAGCCAGCGGAATGAACGTGCTCACGCATTCGCCGCGCGCTCGTGCCGCCCAGCGCGAAGCCTTTGACCGCATCCTCGCCAACCACATGCTCTACTGCACCGTCTGCGACAACAGCAACGGCAATTGCACCGTCCACAACACCACCAGGCTTCTGGCCATCGAACATCAGCAAATTCCATTTCAGCACAAACCCTACGAAGTCGATTCTTCGCATCCTTTCTATCGTTACGATCCTGACCAGTGCATCCTCTGCGGCCGTTGCGTCGAGGCTTGCCAGAACTTGCAGGTCAACGAAACGCTTTCCATCCGCTGGGAAGATCCCCATCCGCGCGTGCTGTGGGACGGCGGCGCCAAGATCAACGAATCGAGCTGCGTCGGTTGCGGCCATTGCGTTACGGTGTGCCCCTGCAACGCCCTCATGGAAAAATCCATGCTCGGACATGCCGGATTCCTCACTGCCCTACCCAAGCCCGCGCTCGACGCCATGATTGACGTCGTAAAGGACATCGAGCCCGAAACCGGCTACGGCGCGATCATGCAACTTTCCGACGCCGAGTCCGCGATGCGCGACTCGCGCGTCCGCCGCACCAAAACCGTTTGCACCTACTGCGGCGTCGGCTGCACCTTCGACGTTTGGTCCAAGGATCGCCACATCCTGAAAATCGAGCCGGGCGAAGGCCCTGCCAACGGCGTCTCCACCTGCATCAAGGGAAAATTTGCATGGGATTTCGTCAATAGCACCGAACGCCTGACCAAGCCTTTGATCCGCGAAAACGGGAAATTCCGCGAAGCCTCCTGGGACGAGGCTCTCGAACTCGTGGCCCGCCGCTTCACGGAGATAAAGGCCGCCAGCGGACCCGACGCGCTCGCTTTCATCTCGTCCTCGAAATGCACCAACGAAGAAAGCTACTTGATGCAAAAGCTGGCCCGCGCCGTGGCTGGCACCAACAACATCGACAACTGCTCGCGCTACTGCCAGTCGCCCGCCACCACCGGACTTTTTCGCACCGTCGGCTACGGCGGCGATTCCGGCTCCATCGCCGATATTGCCCAGGCCGCGCTGGTAATCATCGTCGGCAGCAACACGGCGGAAAGCCATCCCGTGCTGGCCACCCGCGTGAAGCGCGCCCACAAGCTGCACGGCCAGAAACTGATCGTCTCCGATCTGCGCGAAAACGAAATGGCGCGCCGCGCCGACATTTTCCTGCATCCCAAACCGAGCACGGACCTCATCTGGCTTTCGGCCGTCAGCCGCTATCTGCTCGACCACGGTCTGGCCAAGACCCAATTCCTGTCCCAGTGGGTCGATGGCCTCGACGAGTATCGCCAGAGCCTCGCTCCCTTCACCATGGAATTCGCGGCTGAGCGCACCGGAATTCCCGTGCCCACGCTCGAAAAAGTTGCGCACGCGATTGCCCAGGCCGACACCACCTGCATTCTTTGGGCCATGGGCGTCGCCCAGCACTCCATGGGGTCAGACACCTCCACAGCAATTTCAAATCTTTTGCTCGTCAGCGGCAACTACATGCGCCCCGGCACCGGCGCCTATCCCCTGCGCGGCCACAATAATGTCCAGGGCGCCAGCGACCACGGCTCCATGCCCAATACCCTTCCCGGCTACCAGCACGTCGACGATCCCGAAGTCCGTGCGCGCTTCGAATCCGCCTGGAAAGTGAAACTCCCTTCCGCCAAGGGTCTCGATAATCATCAAATGGTTGACGCCATTCATGACGGCCGCCTCAAATCCCTCTATCTCGTCGGCGAGGAAATGAGCATCGTCGATTCCAACGCCAATTACGTCAGCGACTCTTTCACCAAGCTCGACTTTTTCGTCGTCCAGGATATTTTCTTCAGCGAGACCTGCCGCTACGCCGATGTCGTCCTCCCCGGCGCTCCCAGCCTCGAAAAAGATGGCACCTTCACCAGCACCGAGCGCCGCATTCAGCGCCTCTATCAGGTCTTCGAGCCTCTCGAAGGCTGCCGCCCCGATTGGCGCATCGCCTGCGATATCGCCAATCGCATGGGCGCGAATTGGCAATATGCTCATCCCTCCGATATTTATCGCGAAATCGCCGCGCTCACGCCCATGTTTGCCGGCGTCACCTACGAACGCCTCGAAGGATACAAATCGCTTCAATGGCCCGTCGCAGCCGATGGCGCCGATGAGCCGCTGCTTTACACCAGGGAATTTCATCTCCCCGGCGGCAAAGCGAAACTCTTCCCGCTCCATTGGAACGAACCCACCGACCAGACCGATGCCGAATTCGATCTGCATTTGAACAACGGCCGCTTGCTCGAACACTTTCACGAAGGCAATCTCACCTATCGCAGCGCCGGAATTCGCGAGAAAACTCCGGACACGTTTGTCGAGATTTCCAGCGAACTTGCCGGCGAGCGTGGAATCCAGAGCGGCACTTGGGTGCAGCTCCGCTCGCGCTATGGTCAAGTGCGCGTGCGTGCCCTGGTCACCGATCGTGTCCGCGGCAAAGAACTCTACATGCCGATGAATTCGGTCGAAAGCCCGGTGAATCGGCTGACCAGCAGCCACACCGATCCGCCCACGCACACGCCCGCTTACAAAGAGACTTCCGTCGCGCTGCGCGTGCTCGATCGCACCGGCGATAGCCCCCTGCCGCGCACCAACTCCCGCTTCGGCCATCCAACGCCGCAGCGTGGCGTCGAAGTCGAACGCAAGTGGAAGCGCGCCGATTATCGTCCGCCGTCAGGCCGGCTAGTGCAGATTCAGACTCAGCAAAAATAACCAGGGAGACCATTCATGGCACAACCGATTCCGCTCGAACTTCCTCCGCGCGATCCGCGCGCGGAATTGCACGCTCGCCTGCTGCGCGCCCCAGGCGATCACGCCGAGGCCCTGCTCGCCGGCTACGATCTTTTGCAGCGACTCCACGATAGCGGCGTCCTCGATCTCCTGCGCGGGGCGGTTGGCTCCCGCGATCGACTCACCGAAATCGGCGTTGACGCCCTGAAAAAGCCCGAAGCAATCCGTGCGCTCCGCAACGCGCTCATTCTTGCCCAGACGCTCGGTTCGATCGATCCGGATTCGCTCCGAGGCGTGGCCCGCGCCCTTCCCGAAGCGCTGGCGCGAGGCAGCGCGCAGAAAGCCGACCCGCCCGGCCTCTGGTCGCTCCTCAAACATTTTGGCGATCGCGACGTTCGCCGCGGCATAGCCTGGGTCAATGACTTCCTGGCCGCGCTCGGCCGCAATCTTCCCGCCGCGAAAAATTCCTGACCGCCCGCCCGGCGAAATTCATGTTCTTTGCCGCAGACATCGGAAGGATTGAGCCACATCCAGGAACGCCATCGGCTCCAACCAAGCCCCGCCTAATCTCTCCATTCCCAAAACGGGAAAATACGAAATCCACAGCCTACCCTCTTGCGTTCCCTCAACTATCGTCTAATATGTTTGACGATGCAGAATTCGCGCATCGGCGGAGAGTTTTTCGGAGGCCGCATCCCAGCCTCCTGGCTACCACCCTCCCATCACGCCTCGCGGTGCCACGAGTCACAAATCACCCGTCAAGAATCACCATTTCTAATCGCGGTATGGAAAATTAGAAGTGTCCACAACTCATTGAAAATAAAGAAAGGGGGATGTGTCTAATCGCGGAAAAGGGGAGGGGGTATTTCGCCTCTTTCGCCTTCCAGAATTTCCGCTCGCCCACCCCACCCACCCGGCCACGAACCCTCCGCACTCGCTCACCAAGGAGACTACGCCCCTCGACATGCCAAAACTCTCAATCGCCGGAATCGCCGCCTTTCTAGCCATCGCTGCGGCAGGCGCGCTCGCCGCGCCGCACGCCCCGCGTGCGCGATCTCAGCAATCGGGCGCAAATCCTGCATCGGCGGGATCCTCGCCCGCTGCGGCGCCCGCAACCACCCAACTCGTGGTCGTCTCCGATCTCGCCGCGCGAGTAGCCAAATTCAAACGCGTGGAAATGCCTTTTAATTCCACAGGGATGACCGCTCGCGAAAAGCAAATGATCGAAAAATTAGTGGACGCCTCTGGCCTTCTCGATTGCATCTACTGGCGCCAGAGCGATCCCCAGGCATTGCAGCTCTATCTTTCGCTCGCCGGCAAAAAATCCCCGCAGGATGAACTCCTCCGGCGCTACCTCAAAATCAACGGCAGCCGCTTCGATCTGATCGACGGCGACCAGCCTTTCGTCGGTGCCGCTCCAATGCCTCCCGGCCGCGGCTTCTATCCCGATGATCTCACTCGCGCTGAACTGGACGCCTACGTCGCGGCGCACCCCGATCAAAAGGCCGGTGTCTACGATTCACTCACTGTCGTCCGTCGCAAAGGCGACGCTCTTGAAACGGTTCCCTATCACGTCGCCTATCACGAATTCCTGGTTCCGATGGCCAAGGACCTCTGGGAAGCTGCCGCCCTCAGCGACGACCCCGCATTTTCGAAATATCTCAGCCTGCGCGCCGATGCGTTGCTCACCGACGACTATTACCTCAGCGATCTGGCTTGGCTCGATCTACAAAATCCAAAATTCGATGTCATCTTCGCGCCCTACGAAACCTACACGGATTCCCTGCTCGGCGTGAAGGCCACCTACGGCGCGTCGGTAATGATTCGCAACGAAGCGGAAAGTCGCAAGCTCGCCGTGTTTCAAAAATACGTTCCCGACTTGCAGGAAGCCCTGCCGATCGAGGCCGCCGACTTGCCCTCCAAGCGCGGCAAACAATCGCCCATGGAAGTTGTGGATTCGCCCTACCGCGCGGGCGATCTGCTTCACGGCTATCAGGCGGTTGCCGATAATCTGCCCAACGATCCGCGCATCCAGGAACAAAAAGGCTCCAAGAAAATCTTCTGGAAGAATTTCATGGATGCGCGCGTCAACTACATCATCCTGCCGCTGGCCAGGCGTGTGATGCGGCCCGATCAGGCCTCCCTCGCCAGCGGCGAAGGATATTTAGACGACACCATGATGCACGAGATTTCGCACGGCCTCGGACCCGCCTACGCGCGCACCGCCAAAGGACGCATGGAAATTCGCGAAGCAATTGGGCCGCAATACTCCGCGCTCGAGGAATCCAAAGCCGACGTTGTCGGCGTTTTCTGTTTTCATTGGCTCGTCGAGCACGGCGCCATGCCCAGGGATTTTCAGAAAGCCTATTACGCTTCTTACGTCGCTGGAATTTTTCGCACCGTGCGCTTTGGCATCGCCGAAGCCCACGGCCAGGGCGAAATGATGGAGTTTAATTACCTCGTCGAACAGGGCGCTCTGCATCTCGACGCCAAGTCCGGCCTCTACTCCATTGATTTCGACCGCATGCCCGCCGCCATTGCTTCGCTGGCCAAGGAACTGCTCGAGCAGGAAGCCACCGGCGACCGCGCTCGCTCCGAAGCCTGGTTTGCCAAATACGCCGTCATGCCCCCCGACCTCGCCAAATTGCTGAAGAAAACCGCGGACATTCCCGTGGACGTCGACCCCGTCTTCTCGTTTCATCCAGTCTTGCGATAGGAATACCGGCAGAGAAGCCCGATGGTTAAAATACAGCGAAGAAAAAATGCGCGGCCGTCCTCGGCTGGCGCCGGCTCAGAGAATTTCCTGAACCTCGGCGTCAATCGAAACGTGCGTCTGAGGAAATCCGTTGATGAAGTAGCTCGCCACCGCTCCGCCGGGCGCGCCCGCCGCGGTGTGGAAATGGAAAAACCGGCTGATGTGATAGTCCTCGTCCAATTGACCGAAGACGCGCTCCGTCTCTTCGCGCGAAAGTCCAAACGCCGAGAGCGCCACGGATTTCCCGTAGCCGCCCGACAGCGCCAAATATTTATTCACCGTTTCGCGCAATTCCATCATCCGATCCAGCGTAATTCAGTCTGCCATCCTGCGAGCCGGTATGGTAGCAGATCGCGCCCCAAAACAAGCGCCTCTCCGCGCCTCATCCACGCCGCTGGCGCCCCGCCGGAGACCCGTTTGTCTGCCGCCAAAGCATCGGCTATCATGAACCCTTCTCAGCTGCATCGGCTATCGTCAAAAATATCGCGCCAGCGCGCAGGGAGAATCAAAAATGGCAATCAGCGTCGGATCGGCAGCGCCCGAATTCGCTCTAAAAGATCAGAACCAGCAGGAAGTGAAGCTCTCCGATTTCAAAGGCAAGAAAAATGTGGTCATCGTTTTCTACCCGCTCGATTGGAGCCCGGTCTGCACCAACGAGCATGCCTGCTTCGTCAACGATCTGAAGCGGTTCGAGCAGCTCGATGCGCAGGTGCTGGGCGTGAGCGTGGACAGCGTCTGGTCCCACAAGGCGTTCGCCGAAAAAATGGGGATTCACTACCCTCTGCTCGCCGATTTCCAGCCCCGTGGCGCGGTGGGCGATCGGTTCGGCGTCTACCTCGCGGACAAGGGCATCACCGGCCGCGCCATCGCCATAGTGGACCGCAGTGGCAAGGTAGCCTGGTTCAAGAACTACGACATTCCCACCGTGCCCGACTTGAAAGAAGTCTCCGAGGCCCTCTCGAACCTCAAGTAGCGGTGGCGCCGCTGCGCCGGCCATCGTCGAATCGCGGTGGGAAACTGCGGTCAGGGTTTGGCGGTAGCCGGCGCGGTCGGAGTCGTTGCGGGCTTTTGCGGCGCTGCGAAAGTCCGGATGTAATCCACCAATTCCCATCTTTCCTGTTCGCTCAAGCGGCCTTTGAATGCCGGCATGGGACGCCGTCCCACACTCATCCTCCAAAAAAGATCGCCGTCGGTCAGTTTCGCCATGGTTTCCGCGTTGGTGAAATCCGTCGGCATAACGGAGAGCTTCGAGGCGCGTTTGCCTTTGCCATCGCCGTTGTCGCCGTGGCAGCTCACGCAGCGGTCTCCGAAGGTCATCATCCCCGCGGACTCCGAGGCGTCGGTTGCCGGAACCGGATTCTGCCGGGCCTTGGCCTCCGGCGGTGTCTTCCAATTGCCGCGTCCGCTGACAATCGCAAAAATCACCGCGACCGCGGCAACCACGAGGATAGCCACGAGCGCCACAATCACGCCGGTGCGCGACTTGCCCTGCGTATGTTGCCCGCGATCGTTACTCTTACCATTCTTGCCTCCAAACGTGTCGCCACCCATTCGTCAAGTCCGCCTTCCGAGTCGATTGTGTCCGGGAAGAGTACCCCGGCAGCGTCAGGATTTGCCAGTCGCGATGGCTACCAGCAGCCACGCGTTCATCACCAGAATAACGAAGGTGACCACCACCGCAAAGAAATTGGTGAGCGGGCGATTGGCGTGCGACCCCATCAGATCGCGGCGCCGTGTGAGCAGCACCAGCGGAACAATCGCGAATGGCAGGCAGAAACTGAGGATCGCCTGGCTCAAGATCAGCGTCTTGAGCGGGTCCAGTCCCCAGGCGATCACCAGAATCGCCGGAATCATGGTCAGCAAGCGGCGTACAAAAATGCTGATCCGAAAATTCATGAACCCCTGAAGAATCACTTGGCCGGCCATGGTGCCCACGGTCGAGGAAGAAAGGCCGGAACACAGCAACGCCACCGCAAAGGCGACGGCCGCGAATTTCCCCAGCAGCGGTACCAGCGTGGAATGCGCCGCTTCGATCGAATAGACATGCAGTCCGCCGCCGAAGAACACCGCTGCGGCCATGATCAGCATCGCGGAATTGATCAGCCATGCTCCGTTCATCGCCAGGATCACGTCCAGCAGTTCCATCTTGCGGTGATGATGATGGTCGTCCCCATTGGTGTCGCGCCGCGGCAGCACCAGCGCCGAGTGCAGGTAGATCACGTGCGGCATCACGGTTGCGCCCAGCATCGAAACCGCAAGATATATCGACGACGTGTGGATCTCGGGAATCACCGTGCTCTTGAGCACCGGCAACCACGGCGGATGCACCAGAAACATTTCGATGGCGTAGGCCACTCCAATCACGCCGACGAAAAACATGATTACCCGCTCGAGCCACTGAAATCCGAACTGCTCGATCGCCAGAATCGCCATCACGCAAACGCCCGTCAGGATTGCGGCCGGAAACATCGGAATCCCAAAAAGCAGGTAAAAGCCCAGTGCGGCGCCCAGAAATTCCGCGAGATCGGTGGCCATGGCCGCGATCTCCGCGCCGATCCAAAGAGAGATCGTGATCGAACGCGAGAATTCCGCGCGGCAATTTTCGGGCAGCGTCCGGCCGGTGGCGATGCCCAGTTTCGCCGCGAGATACTGCACCAGCATGGCCATCGCGTTGGACCACAGCAGAACCCACAGAAGCTGATAAC
>JBAVQT010000416.1:0-4552 GCA_049694295.1 Candidatus Acidiferrales bacterium | reverse complement strand
GCCGATAGCAGGTCCGTTTACGGCGGCGATCAGGAGACGGGGAAATTCGTGGATGCGACGGACGAGCTTGGCCATTTGGCGCGAATCGGCGAGATTCTGTTCGGCGGGCTGTCGCGCGAGACCTTGCAGGCTATCGAGGTCCATTCCCGCGCAGAAAGCGCGGCCTTCGCCGGTGACGATCACGACTCGCGCGGCGTCGTGTTCGGCCACGTCGAGGGCCTCGAGCAATTCCTCGATCATGCGCGAGGAAATCGCGTTGCGCTTCTCGGGTCGCGCCAAAGTGATGGTGGCGACGAATGCTTCTTGTTTCAAGCGCAGCGTTTGGTAGGTCATTGGTCTCTCGTTTGCGGCGCTCAATTAATCGCCGTGTCGCCTTTGACGTTGGTCGTGAATTTCTCGCGCAGCTCGCCGGTCATCGCGCAAGCCAAGGCCAGCGATTTGGCGTCAATGTCGGTTTTCGCGCCGCGCGCGGCCAGGGTGGTGAGCACGGTCTCGGTGGGAATATTTCCGACGAGTTCATCGCCAGCGAACGGGCAGCCGCCGAGGCCGGTGAGCGCGCCATCGAAACGGCGGCAGCCCGCTTCATAGGCGGCCAAAACTTTTTCGGTGGCGCCGTCGGGACGGCTGTGCAAATGAACGCCGATTTCCATTTTGTGCGCGCCGGCTGCTTTCTGGGCGGCTTGAAATACGTGCGCGACATCGGCGGGAGTAGCGGTTCCGACAGTGTCGGCTAGCGAGACGGTGGGCACGCCGAGCGCGGCAAGCCACTCGATCGATTCAGCGACGATTTCCGGACCCCACGGCTCTTCGTAAGGATTTCCGAAAGCCATCGAAATGTAAATTACCAGGCCGCGCTGGGCGGCGTGCGTTTCTTTCTGCAGTTTCTCGACCAGGTCGCGCGATTCCTGCCGCGACATGTTGGCGTTGGCGCGCCGGAAATATGCGGAGATCGAGTAGGGATAGCCGACGGTGGTCACGCCGGGCGTGGCCAGCGCGCGATCGAGACCCTGGGCGTTCACGACGATACCGATGATGTCAGGCGCGGCGCCGCCCGGCAGCTTTGCGTGGACCAGGCGCTGCATGACCGCTTCGCTATCGGCCATTTGCGGAACATGCTTGGGCGATACGAAGCTGACGGCGTCCACGTGGCGGAAGCCCAGCGCTACCAGGCGCTCAAGATACGCTGCTTTTTCCTCCGTTGGTATGATTTGGCGCAAGCCTTGCCACGCGTCTCGCGGGCATTCAACGACTGTTACCTTTTCCAATGTGCCGAGCCTTTCGTGAAGCTAGTTGAGAGTTAAGAGTTGAGAGTTGAGAGTTGAGAGTCAGTCAAATTCTACTTCGCGCGGGATACTTTGGCGCGAAGGGAGCACAGCATACTTGCGATTTCGGTCACTTCCTTCTGATGAGGATCGAGGTCTTGGGCGGAAAGATATCCCAGATCGCGGCTCACCATCAGGAGATATTCGGTTTCCGCTAGCGAGCCCTCCGCCATGTTCAGAAAACGCGCGTAGTCCTGGCGGCTGATTCGCTTTGAGCCTTCGGCGATGTTCGTCGGAACGGACAGCGCCGCTCTACGAAGCTGTGACGTCAGCCCAAATTTTTCATCGCCGGGGAAGCGGCTGGTCAGGCGATAGACGGCTAGCGCCAGCGCGTGACCTCGTTGCCACACCAGCAAGTCCGTAAATCGTTGCATCTTGGCCTTCGTCCTTCACATTTAATTGTCAACTCTCGACTTTCAACTCTCAACTCTCAACCCTCAACTCTTAACTCTCGACTTTTAACTCGCGACTCCGAACTAGGTTTGCAGCACTCCGGTCTTGAATTCGGCGAGATGCGGATTCAGCGACGCGGCTTCGAGCGCGTGGATTAACGCATCGCGCGTGTGGGCTGGGTCGATAATCGCGTCGACCCACAAGCGGGCGGCGGCGTAGCGCGGATCGGTCTGCGCTTCGTAGGTCTGGCGCACCGATTCGTGCAGCTCCTTTTTCTCGGCGTCGCTGAGCTTTTTTCCTTGGCGCTCGAGCTGCTTGATTTTGATTTCGACCAGCGTGCCGGCAGCCGCGTCGCCGCCCATCACGGCGTAACGCGCGGTGGGCCACGCAAAAACGAAGCGCGGATCGTAGGCCTTGCCGCACATCGCATAATGCCCGGCGCCAAAGCTACCGCCGCAGATGACCGTGATTTTCGGGACCACGCTATTGGCCACGGCGTTGACCATTTTCGCGCCGGCGCGGATGATGCCGCTCCACTCGGCTTCCTTGCCGACCATGAATCCGTTTACGTCGTGAAGGAAAATCAAAGGAATTTTGTTTTGATTGCAGTCGAGGATAAAGCGCGCGGCTTTGTCCGCTGCCTCGGTGTAGATCACTCCGCCGAATTCCATGCGGCGTTCGCCGGTGCCGGGAGCGGCCACCTGGACGTGCTTTTTCTGGTTGGCGACGATGCCCACGGCCCAGCCGCCGATGCGCGCGTAGCCGCACAGCACGGTCTGGCCGTATTCGGAGCGATATTCCTCGAATTCGCTGGAGTCCACGATGCGGGCGATGACTTCGCGCATGTCATATTGCTTGGAAGCTTCCGCCGAAAAGACGCCGTAGAGTTCTTCGGCGGCGTATTTTGGATTGCGCGACGATTGGCGATCGAAGGGCGCGCGGTCGCCGTGGCCGATTTTGTCCACCAGCGAGCGCAGCCTGGCGATGCATTTCTCGTCGTCGGGCTCGCGGAAGTCCACCGTGCCGCTGATCTGGGCGTGCATTTGCGCGCCGCCCAACTCTTCCGCGGATGTTTTCTGACCGATGGCGGCCTGGACGAGCGCCGGGCCCGCGAGGAACAGGCCGCTTCCTTCGGTCATCAGAATTTTGTCGCACATCACCGGCAAATAGGCGCCACCCGCAACGCACATACCCATGATGGCGGTGATCTGCGGAATGCCCATGGCGCTCATCACGGCGTTATTTCGGAAGACGCGGCCGAAATCGTCGGTGTCGGGAAAGACATCTTCCTGGAGCGGCAGGAAAACGCCGGCCGAATCCACGAGGTAAATGGTGGGAATGCGATTATCGATGGCGATATTTTGCGCGCGAATCACTTTCTTCGCGGTCATCGGGAAAAACGCGCCAGCCTTCACCGTGGCATCGTTCGCGATGATCATGGCGAGGCGTCCGCTGACACGGCCGAGGCCGGTGATGGCGCCGGCGGCGGGCGCGCCGCCCCACTCCTGATACATCTCATACGCCGCGTAAAGGCCGAGCTCGAAGAATTGCGTCTTGGCATCGATCAATTTCGCGATGCGCTCGCGCGCGGTGAGGCGGCCCTTCTGGTGCTGCGACTCGATGGCTTTCGCGCCGCCGCCCTGGCGGATGGTTTCCTCTTCGTTTTTCAATTTGGTGAGGCGCTCGACCATGGAGCGGCTATTGCGCTCGAATTCCGGTGCAGTGGCCTTCACCTTGGTTTCAATCACCGTTCCGCTCACGCCCTTACCTCCCGCGTCCGCGCAGCCGCCCGAAACTCTGCATTGTAGCACTGGCCGCGCTATCCGCCGTTACGGCAGGGCAGGGCGGGGCTCCGCCTCCACGGACAGAAAACTCGATTCACGATCCAGCGCTTTCGCGCTAGAATCGCGGGCGGCGCGCGCCTGGCGTGCGCCAAATTCTCCTCGGGAGGCGCCTATGCGCTGCATTTTTTCCGCGCACCATCGGTGCGCCTCCGCCACCCTCCGCCGCGCCTGAAGCGTGCCAGATTTCACGAAGTGCGGCGCCAGACCCTCCGAATACAGACTTGTCGCTGCGCTTGCCAGTGACCCAGGAGACTCTCGCAATGAGCTTTGAATCGAAATCCGCAACGCAGTTCATGGATTTTTCGCTGGCCCGGCGCCTCGAATTGGTTTCGGCCGAGTCAGGCCGAGCTTGCGGCGAATCCACGGCAGCTTTGCACCCAGCGGCGGCGGTGGCCATCGAGGAGATTGCCGGAGGGATCGCCGTGTTTGCAGGCAAGGATTCGCCCGTCACACAAGCTATCGGCGTGGGGATGCGCGGCCCGGTGGAAGAATCGGAGCTTGACCGTCTTGAGGATTTCTACCGTTCGCGCGGGGCCGCTACGGCCATCGAACTTTGTCCCCTGGTGGAACCCGCGCTTTACGAGTCGTTGGCGCGGCGCGCGTTCCGGCTGGTGGAAGTATCGAACATCTTGGTTTGCGAGATCGCGGCTCTGGACCGCGCGTTTCTCGCGGCGCGACCGGCGGGGATCGCGGTTCGCATAGCTGCACGCGGCGAAGCGAGCCTGTGGACTGAAACCGTGGCGCAAGGGTTTGCAGGAGAAGTTGCGATCACGCCGGCGATGCTTGAAGTGATGGACGGATTTTTTCACGCGCCAGGATCCACGCCATTTCTGGCATTTGCGGATGGCGCGGTGGCCGGAGGCGGGTCCGCGTACCTTCGCGACGGCGTGGCGGGTTTTTTTGGCGCAAGCACGCTGCCCGCTTTTCGGCGTCGCGGCGTGCAGACCGCGCTGCTGGCGGCGCGCTTGGGCTGGGTAATCGAACAGGGCTGCG
>JBAVQT010000415.1:0-4773 GCA_049694295.1 Candidatus Acidiferrales bacterium | reverse complement strand
ACGCAGCGATCCCCTCGTTTCAGTCCGCGCGCTCCCAGAAAATTCCGCGCCTGCTGCACCATCCCCAGAAACACGCTACCGGTCACCGGCAATAGTGCCCCGTCGCGTACCTCCGCCAGCACCGGCGAGCCCGCACGCTGCCGCAATCGCTCCAGAATATTTTCGAGAAACGTCATGGCGCCGCCATCGCGCTTTCGTGACTCTCCAGCAGCCGGAGCAGTCCCGGGCTCAGCGGCGGCAAATAGTCTTCCCAGCTCAGCACGCCCTGCCGAATAGGAAATTCCGGATAGCGCCGCGCCACCTGCTCTTCCAGGTAGACGCCCATCTTCGCCATCACCTTCAGATTTCGCGCCACCACCCGGCCCATCGCCTCGCGCGTCGCCTCCGCTTCGCCATCCAGCGCCGTCAGCGAAGCCGTGATTTTGTCCGCCAGGTCGGCGTCATCCACGCGCATCAGCAAATGCTCGTGTCCTCGCTCGCGCATCAAATTACGAATTCGCTCGTCCATGGTCACACCCACCGAAGGCACGCCCGCCGGCATCGTCGTCACGATCGCGTGAAATCGCGACGACAGCATCCGGTCGCACAGTCGCAGAATGCTCACCAGCTCGTACATGTCGTGACGCTCGGAAGAAAACACCGGCGCGCCGCCCAGTTTTTCCGCCACGCGGTCGCACGCTTCGCGGTCCAGCATCTCCATGCCTACCAGAATCGGAAACACCGCGCGCGATTTCCGGTAGCGATCCACTCCCTCCGCCATCGCTGAAAGATATTTCTCGAATGCCCCGTCCACCGCCGCGCCCGACTTGTGAAAATAAATCGTACGGTAGTAACTTTTCTTGTAAGCGCCCGCCAGCGAATGCGCCAGCCACTTGCCCAGCGAAGCCGACACCGGCCACCAGAATGGATTGATCGGACACACCGCCAGCACCGGCGTTCTTCCGTCCCATCCCGCGTCGTGCAACGCTTTCTGCGCGTATTCCGGTCCGTGCGGCTCGAATGTCCACGCCGTATCGGTTCCCAGCTCCGTCGGAATCCCCAGCTTGCCCAGCACTGCCTGCGATTCCACATTCCGCGTGATCACCAGCGAATCGCGGCAGTAGCGCCCGCACATCTTTTGCAGCAGATGGTCCATGTCGCCGGCTTCCGCGCCGTACGCGACGCTCAATTTGTTCTGCGCCGCCGCGATTCCCAGCGTTCCGATCATCATCGTCGTCAGCGCGTTCGCAAACTTGCTCTTGAACATCGAGCCTTCGCAAGCCACCACGCCGTCATTCCTGCGCACTTCGGAATGGAGAAACGGAGGAAACACGTCGGGCAGGTGCACCTGCTTCGCATCGCCGAAATAGCCGCGCGTCAGCTCGAAATTCTGCGACATCACGCTCAGCGCCAGGTTTTCCGAGCCCAGAATTCGCCGCGTCTGCCGGATCATCTCCTCCACGCGCACGTCCGAACCGGTATTGCGCGTCCCGTTGTAGCCCGCGTAGAGCAGTTTCAGTTTTGTGCCCGGCTGCCACGCTTTCCCCGCGCCCAGCATCCATTCAAATTTGTTCAGCTCGATCAACCCGCTCACCCAGGCTTCCAGCACCGCATCCATCATCGGCGTGGCTCCTGCGTCGCGCCCCCCGCTCCCGCATTTGCCGCTGCGGCAGCCGCGCCGGCTGCGCCCGACCAATCCCGATACTTATATTGAAAATGGTTCGCCCGCGAAAATTGCAGCAGCGGGTAGCAGTATTTCGAAAATGGCTCGGGCTTCCGCCCCATCTCCGCCACCACTCGCGAATTGTCGAACACCGTGTTCCACACCAGGTAGGGCAGGAACACCTTCAGCAGCGTAGCCATCCCCCCCAGTTTTCCCGCCCGTCCCGCCAGCGCGTTCACCATTTTCGACGACGGTTTCTCCAGCTTCGGCACGAATTTCGGTCCGCGCTTGCCCTGCGCCTTCGCCAGCGCATCCGTCAGCTCCACAAACGTCTCCGCATCTGTTCCCGACGACAAATGATACGTCTCGAATTCCGGCCGCTCTTTCAGATGCAGCGTTGCCACTGCGTCGGCCACGTAGTCCACGGGCACGATGTCGATCCGGTCCGACGCCCGGAAGGGCAGCACCGGCAGTCCCGCCAGAAACACGAACGCCCTCACCATATCGAACTGATTTGTTTCCGGGCGCCGCGAATCGCCCAGCACGATGCTCGGCCGAAAAATTGTCCGCGGCACGTCGTGAAGCAGCTCCCGCACCATGTGCTCGCAGAATTTTTTCGTGCGCGCGTAAGGGTCGTAATCCGACCGCGCCCAGTCGATCGAAGTGTCCTCTTGCACCACTTCATTAGACCGCTGCCCCGCCACGGCCACTGTGCTGACATGGCTGAAGCGCCGCAGCCCGTGCTGATCCCGCGCGCGCATCGCCAGCTCCACCACCTCCAGCGTGCCGCGCAGATTCACATTCAGGCAGCTCTTCTCTGACTTCCGATTCAGCGATGCCGCGCAATGAATCACCGAATCGCTCGTCCGCACCAGCCTCGCGTAGCCTTCCTCGCTCAATCCAAATTTCTTCCCCGTCAGATCGCCCAGATACATCTGAATGCGCGAATCCAGGCGCTCCTGAAATTCCGGGAATTCCATGTGCAGCTGCAGCGAATGCCACAGCCGCTCGCGCGCTTCCTGTTCGTCGCGCGCCCGCACCAGCAGATTCAGCCGCTCGGAGGAGTCCGACAGCAGATTCGCTGCGATATGAGCGCCTATATAGCCGGTTGAGCCGGTCAGGAAGATGGCCACGGTTGGGTGTCAGGTCGTCGTTGCGGGTGCGCCGCCGGCCGCGCCCGCGGCCGTCGCTTCAGCATCGCTATGTCCAGCCAGCGGCACGCTTCGCCGCGGTCGCGCTTCCGGTTGACGTCCCTCGATCAGAGGATAGCACCACTTGCGCAGCGCCGGAATGTGCACGTTGATCCAGTAGTCCCACCAATCCAGCGCCCGCGCGTCGTATCCGAATTCCGCCACTTCTTTCGCCGGCAGCGCCGCGCTCAAACGCTCCACGTTGCCCGCTTCGAAAATGTGATCGTTGTGCAAGATGAACGGCTCGAATAGCGCCACCAGCTTCACCACTCGTTCCAGTTCTCGTTCCTGCCGCGCAAACGGCGGTCGCACCCACGGCAACGGCCCCACGCTCCGATTGATCGCCTGCACGATGGCTTTCTGCGCCGGCGCCGAAAGCTTGTCGTAACGCGCCTTCGACACCGGAATCGCATCGAACTTCAGCCGCAGCCGGTGCTGCAGTCCGTTCTGCGCGCGATAAAATCGCCGGTGCCCCAGCCCGGTGAGCTCGATCGACCTCCGCATGTTGCACGGATTCGCTGCCGATGTCGCCAGTTGATAGACGCGCTCTTGCCTCCGCGCCACCAGCGCCGCCGCGATCAAAGTCATCCCCCGGCACACCAGGTCCACCGGAATCAGATCCAGGCACTTTTTCTCGTTCGTCGGCAGTTGCCGGAAATATGTTCCCAGCAGATACGATAGTGAAGCCGAGGTGTTGATTCCCTCGTTCCATCCCAGAAATGGTTTCTCCAGCGACGATTCCACGATGGCCGGCCGCACCACGGAAATCGCCGCCGTGGGATTCGAGTCCAGATAGTTCCGAATCAGCGATTCCGAAAGGCTTTTCGTGAACGTGTACGTGTTCTGCCAGCCCAGCTCCGCCGCCCGCTGCATTCCCGCATTCGTCAGCGTCTGCCGCAGCCAGCGCACCCGGTTTTTTCGAATTTGATTTTCCAGCGCCGCGCCGGCCAATCCCTTCGCCGCATGCTCTTTGCCCAGCGCCTGCTGCCGCAGCTCCGCGGCCACTTCATCGGACTCGGCCCGCGCTTCCGTGTGCCGCACCAGCGCTTCCAGCGCGTGCCATTCCCGTTCCGCGTCGAATCCCGGTTCGCCCTTCGGCGTGTAATTTTTCGGCAGCTCTTCCAGCACGCGCCCGTCCCGTTGCCCCACCACATAGCAGGTTGAAAGATGCAGCAACCCCGCATGGTCGCAGCCTCGAATAAACTCCAGCACATTCGCCGTCGCGCGCAAATTCATCGCCAGCGCTTCTCGAATGTCCGGATTGAAATCGGTCAGCCCCGAGCTGTTGATCGCCACATCCACGCACCGCGCCAGCCGCTGCCGCACGTCCGCCGCCATCCCCAGCCCCGGCTTGCTTACATCGCCTTCCACCCCCTCGATTCGCTCGCGCAGAAATTCCCCGAACTTCTCGCCGTGCCGCTCCGCCAGCCCTTCGAAGACCGGCGATTCCTCCATCGCGCGCTGCATTCGCTCCAGCGCCGTCGTGGTTTTGTTGCGCCGCACCAGCAGATAGACGCGCCCGATTTCCGGCAGCTCGGTCAGCAGGTTCGCCAGCCACACCTTGCCGATGAAGCCCGTCGCGCCGATCAGCAATATCTGTTTTCCGCGCAGTGTATCGCGTACCGAAAGTGCCGCCTGAGCATTCCGTGAATCGAAATGCACCACCGGCGCCAGCACCTTCGGTGAAGGCCGCTCCGCTGGTTGGATCGCGCGATCCAGTGCCCCGGGATCGGAATGGAATCCCAGGTTGCGCACCAAAATATCCCGCGCCACTTGTCCGTTGGGATGCCGTCCCGTCAATCTTGCAAACGCGCCGCGCGGACGGATCACCGGATCCAGCAGTCGCCCGGTCGCCAAATCGTCGCGAAAATCCAGACGGTTGCAGAGAATCGACCGCACGCCCAGATGCTGCGCCAGCGGGCGCATCAGATGGTCCAGGCC
>JBAVQT010000414.1:0-2092 GCA_049694295.1 Candidatus Acidiferrales bacterium | reverse complement strand
CCGCGCAGCTTTGCGGATTCCAACGGCGATGGCATCGGCGACATCAATGGCATCACCTCGCGCCTCGATTACCTGCACGATCTCGGCGTTGACGCCATCTGGATCACTCCTTGCTTCCCGTCGCCCCACGTTGACTTCGGATACGACGTCTCGAATTACGAAAACATCGATCCCATGTACGGCTCGCTCGCCGATTTCGATCGCCTGCTCGCCGAAGCCAAGAAGCGCAACATCCGGGTGGTCCTCGATTTCGTCATGAATCACACTTCCGACCAGCATCCCTGGTTTCTCGATTCGAAATCTTCGCGCACCGCCGCCAAGCGCGATTGGTACATCTGGCGCGACGGCAAGGGTCCGGGCCAGCCGCCCAACAATTGGACATCCGTCTTCGGCGGTCCTGCATGGAAATTCGATCCCGCTACCGGCCAGTGGTATTACCACTATTTCTATCCGCAGCAGCCCGACCTCAACTGGCGCAATCCGGCCGTTAAGGAGGCTATGTTCGACGTCACTCGCTTCTGGTACGAACGCGGCGTTGCGGGTTTCCGTCTCGACGCGGTCGATACGCTCTTCGAAGACCCCGAGCTGCGCGATAATCCCGTGCTGCCGGGAACCAACAAGTTTGGCGATCCCAATACCGTAAATAAATACAACGACAAATTTCCCGAGGTTCACGACGTCCTCCGCGAACTTCGCGCGGTGGCCGCTCGCTACGGCGCCGTCCTAATCGGCGAGACCTGGACCCACGACATCGCCGAACTGCAGCAATATTACGGAACGAACAACGACGAGCTGCAAATGCCCATGGATTTTCTCTTTACGTCCGTGAAGCAGTTTTCCGCCCCCGCGTTTCGCGAACAGATCGCGGCCGTCGAGGCGGCTGGCGGCTGGCCTGTCTTCGTCGTCAGCAATCACGATATCGTCCGCTCTTACACGCGCTGGGGCGATGGCCTGCACGACGATCAGATCGCCAAAGGGGTCGCGGCGCTCTACCTCACGCTTCGTGGTTCGCCGATCATGTACTACGGCGAGGAAATCGGAATGCGAAACAACGATCCGAAAACTCGCGAGGAGGTTCAAGACCCTATCGGCAAGCTGGGCTGGCCTGTCGAGAAGGGGCGCGATGGCGAACGCACCCCAATGCAGTGGTCGGACGCTCCCAACGCCGGTTTTTCGACGGGCGCGCCATGGCTGCCCGTGGCGCCGACTTACCCGGCTTACAACGTCGACACCGAACGCAAGGAACCCGCGTCCATCCTGAATTTCTACCGGCGATTGCTATCGCTTCGACACTCGGAGTCTGCTTTTGTCGAGGGAGCTTACGTCCCGCTCAACGAAAATGATCCGAACGTCCTCGCCTATGTTCGCCGATCGCCCAGTGAAACAGTTCTGGTCGTTCTCAACATGTCTCCCGCGCCGCAGACGATTGCGCTCGATCTGAAGTCGCAGCGGCTTTCGCGTGCCACGGCGTCTCCGCTGCTCACCACACTAGCTTCGCCTCCGGCTTCCGTGGCCGCGCCGATCTCGCTCGGGCCGTTCGATGTCTACATCGCAAAACTCGCGAACTAGGCGCGATAATTCGTTCGGCTGCGCACCGCAAAACAAAAGCCCTCGGGGCGTTATCCGAGGGCCATCTTCCATTCCCATTTCCTACAGCGGCAACAGCGCTCCGTCACGAGTCATGCCGGATTCACAGCCCCAGGACGTTCACCAGTTCCTTTACTGACGCCGCCGATTTATCGAGGGCCGATTTTTCTTCCGGCAGTAGGTTGACTTCGATAATCTGCTCGATTCCCCGCGCGCCCAGCTTCACCGGAACGCCCACAAACAGGCCGCTAATCCCGTATTCGCCCTCCAGATAAGCGGCACAGGGCAGGATTTTCTTTTTGTCCTTCAGGATTGCTTCGCACATTTCCGCGACAGCGGCCGATGGCGCGTAATACGCGGAGCCCGTCTTCAGCAGGTTGACGATCTCCGCCCCGCCCTTGCGCGTCCGCGTCACGATTGCTTCCAGCTTATCTTTCGAGATCAGCTCCGGCAGCGGAATTCCCGCCACCGTCGAGTAGCGCACCAGCGGCACCATATCGTCGCC
>JBAVQT010000413.1:0-21789 GCA_049694295.1 Candidatus Acidiferrales bacterium | reverse complement strand
ACCAGCGATGGCGCGCTGCTGGCGCGATCGGCAGCGGTCATTCATATAGGACGCCGGCTGGGCGGCGCGTGGGCTGGTATGGCGCGCGTGGCTGAGCTGGTGCCGCGCGTGGTGCGTGATGCTGCCTATGATTTCGTCGCGCGCGTGCGGCATAAGTTGTTCGCGCGGCCCGAGAGCGCCTGTCCCGTGCCGCCCGAGGAGTGGCGAGATCGATTCGAACCGTAACGAGGACCGCGCGATGGAACCTCAACGCGGACCATTTCAAGCGGACCATTTAAACGAGGAGAGACGGATGACGCGAACAAATATTTCGAGCGGCACGCCCTGGGAGCCGGTCATCGGCTATTCGCGTGCCGTGCGCGTGGGCGCAAACGTGTGGGTTTCCGGCACTACGGCCACCGACGCGCGCGGAAAGATCGTCGGCGTCGGCGACGCCTACATCCAGGCCGTGCAGACCCTGAAAAATATTGAGTCGGCGCTGCAGAAAGCGGGCGCGACCCTCGCCGAGGTGGTTCGCACCAGAATGTACGTGACGAACATGGCGGATTCGGGGAAGATCGGCCGAGCACACGGCGAGGTTTTCGGCAAGATTCTCCCCGCCACGGCGATGATTCAGGTCAGCGGCTTTGTCTCGCCGGAGATGCTGGTCGAGATCGAGGCGGAGGCCGTAATAGGCGGGGCTTCGGCTTAGCAAGCGTTGTAACAGAAAATTAACATTCGCGGAGGGAGTGTTTTTCATACACTCGCGAGCTATGACCACAGACACCATGCAGATCACCACCAGCGACGGAGCAGGGCAGGGCCAAAAAATCGTGACGCTGAAGGGACCCCTCAACGTTCACACGGTTTTCGGATTTCACGACGCCGTGCGCAAGGATCCGCCCCCTTCGATGATTCTCGATTTCAGCGCCGTGCCCTACATTGATTCGGCCGGCCTCGGCGCGCTGGTGGCCGCCAACATCGCGGCGCAGAAGACCCGGCGCAAATTCGCGCTGGCGGGAATCAATACGCAGGTGAACGCGCTGATGGAAATGACGCACGTCGTCAAACTTTTCAAGGTCTATCCCACCGTGCATGAAGCGGAAGTAGCGCTCGATTCGGTGGAGTAGGCCGGCGCGGCGAACTGGATTGAACGTCGCGCCGCGCGGGCATCGCCGCGCGGATCAGGCCGCGGCTTTTGCCTCGGCGGCCAGTTTCGGCTCGATGCGGCGAAACACGAAGCGCACCAGAAGGACGTTCAAGAAGATCGAGATCAGCGACGCAGCCAGCGTCGCGCTGAAGACTGCCTCTCCCACCAGACCGGACTTCTTTGCGACCTCCACCAGAATGAAGGAAAGCTCGCCGATCTGCGTCAAGCCGGTCGCCACGGCGATAGCCGTCCACAGCGAGTAGCGGAATAGCTTCATCACCCCCAGCCAAATTCCAAATTTCCCGAACAGAATCAGAAGCAGCATGATGCCCAGCAAGCCGAGGTTGTGCGCGATCACGCTGGGAACCACCAGCGCGCCGAGCGAGACGAAAAATAGCGCGACCAACGGATCGCGGAGAGGAATCACCGCGTCGTGCGCTTTGTGCAGGTCGTGCGAGCCGCTGATCGAAAGGCCGGCGACGAATGCTCCCAGCACCACGGAAAATCCAGCCAACTGAGCGAGCCCGGCGAAAACCAGGCAGATCGCGATAGCCACCAGCAGCAGGAGTTCCTGATCCTCAGTCCGCGCGACGCGACGCAGAATTCGAGGAATCACTTTCATGGCCAGGAAGACCAGGGGAATCAGCAGCAGCGTGGCTTTTCCCAGCGTCCACGCGGCCCTCGTCAAGCGGCCTTCGCCGCTGCCGCTCAGCACCGGCAGCAGGACGGTGAGAAAAACCACCACGACGTCCTCCACCAGCGTGATGCCAATCATCACCCGCCCCTGCGCTGTTGTGAAGCCTCCCTGATCCCCAAGAATGCGCGCCAGGACCATCGTGCTGGCAACCGAAATTGTCGCGCCGATCACAAACCCCTTCGTCCACGGCCAGCCGGCGATCCATCCGACTCCCGTACCAAGTGCGATGGACAGCGCGATGCCCAGCGGGCCGCCCACCAGCGCAATCCATTTCACGCGCAACAAATCGGGAATGGAAAATTCCACGCCGATTGAAAACATCAGCAGCACCACGCCGACTTCGGCGAAGACTTCAAACGCGTGCAGGTCGGAAAGCTTCGGCCCGGGTGTGAAGGGGCTGAGAATCATGCCTCCCGCGACGAATCCCAGGATCAACGGAAGTTTCAGCCGCCAGGCAACCAGCCCGCCGATCACGGCGGCCAGGAAAATGTACGTGAGATCGCGGAAGAGAATCGGATTTGCTTCCATGGTTCCGGACCGCTCCTCGGCGGCGAGCGTGTCGCCTGCCCGGACATACTACCGCAAGGCACCACCTTCGCGAACCTCCCCCCACGCACGAAAGACAAACTAATAAGAACGGAGTCCACAGCCCAAAGGCTCCGATCGCGCCTGTTGCGCTAGAATAATGTCTCGATGCAACGATTCTATCGGGCAACGATGCGCATCACGAGCGGCACGCTGTTTGAGCGCCTCGCGTTTACCTTTCTGCTTTTCTGCGCGATGGGTGTGGGCGCCGCCGTCGGATTGCTCTTCGTGTATTCGAGCGACCTCCCGGAAATTCAGGCCCTCGAGGACTACCGTCCCAACACCGTTACCGAGCTATACGCGGATGACGGCCAATCCATCGGCACGTTCGCGATGCAGCGTCGCATCCTGCTCACCTACAATCAGATTCCCAAAGTGCTGCACGACGCCATCCTGTCCGCCGAGGATCAGCACTTCGAAGAGCATTGGGGCGTGGATTTTCCCCGCGTTCTCGGAGCGGCGTGGCATGACGTGGCCCACCGCGGCATGAAGGAAGGCGCTTCGACGCTGACCATGCAGCTTGCCGGTGGACTTTTCCTCGATCGCAAAGACCGCAGTTTCCATCGCAAAATTCAGGAAACCATTCTCGCCATTCAGATCGAGCGTCACTACACCAAAGCCCAGATTTTTACGATGTACTGCAATCAGGTCTATCTGTGGAATGGCAATTACGGTTTTGAAGCCGCCTCCGAATATTATTTCGGCAAGCCAGCCAGAAATCTGACGCTCTCCGAAGCCGCCCTGCTCGCGGGAATTATTCGCGGGCCCATCTATTCGCCCACCGCGCGCCCAGCGGCTGCTCTGGCGCGCCGCAACGTGGTGCTCAGCGCCATGGCTCACGATCACCGCATTACCCAAGCGCAGGCTACCGCGGCGATGCATTTGCCGATGGGCCTGCACATCGCCTCGGGCCGCAACGATCTCGCGCCATATTTCGTCGAAGACATCCGCGAATATCTGGAGCATACCTACGGAACCGCCGCAGTCCACGAGCAAGGGTTGCGCGTCTATACGACGCTTAACGTCCAGATGCAGCGAGCCGCCGATCAGGCCGTGCGCGATGGCTTGCACCAATACGACCGCCGCCACGGCTGGCGCGGAAATCTGCCCAACATTCTGGCGCAGCATCTGGGAACGCTCGAGGGGTATCAAAGCGACGATTGGCACGACACTATCGAGCGCGGCGATTACGTCACCGGCTTGGTGACCAACGTCCAGCCGACCTTCGCAACGATCAAAATGGGCGCCATCCGCGCGATGATGACGCCTTCCGATTTCGCTTGGACCGGAAGAAAATCTCCGGCGCAATTGGTAAAGGTCGGCGACCTGGTGCAGGTCTCGATCCAGGAACTTTCAGGCGCCACGGCGCGCGTGCAGCTCGAACAACAACCGGCGCCGCAGGCTTCGCTGCTCGCGATTGACAACGCCACGGGCGAGATCAAGGCCATGGTGGGCGGCTACGATTTCGAGGCCTCGAAATTCAATCGTGCCACCCAAGCTGAGCGCCAGACTGGCAGCTCCTTCAAAGTGTATGTCTACTCGCAGGCGCTGGAAGACGGCATGTCGCCCTTTGATACCGTCGTGGACGAGCCGGTCTCGTATCGCGGGGCGGGCGGCTCGGATTACTCGCCGAAAAATTACGACGGCAAATTCGAGGGACGCATCACGCTGCGCCGCGCGCTCGCGGATTCGCGCAACGTGCCGGCGGTCCGCCTGCTCGATAAAGTTGGCGTACAGAATTTGATCGCGCTAGCTCGGAAATTTGGGATCACCAGCCCCCTGCCGCCGTATCTGCCGCTCGCGCTCGGCGCGGCCGATCTCACGCTGATGGAGCACACTTCCGGATTCACCGTATTTCCCGATGATGGAATTCACATCGAGACGCACGATATCCGCCGGGTCACTAGCTACGATGGTGCTGTGCTCGAGGAAGCGCGCCCGCAAGTGACCGATGTGATTCCACCCGACGTGGCACGGACCATGGTCGCCATGCTGGAGGATGTGGTGCAGTTCGGCACCGGTATTCACGCCAAGGAACTTGCTCGTCCCTCGGCTGGGAAGACCGGAACCACCAACGACTTTACCGACGCGTGGTACATCGGTTTCACTCCGCAGATTACCTGCGGCGTGTGGGTCGGCAACGACGACCAGCGCGTCTCACTCGGAAAAAAAGAAACCGGCGCGAAGGCTGCGCTGCCGATCTGGCTCGAATTCATGCAGAAAGGCATGGCCGGCATGCCGGTGGAGGATTTTCCGAATGTCGTATCGCTCGAAAAGTTAGCGCCGTCGCAGCACGTCCAGGTGGACGTGCCGGACACCGCGCCACCAGCCGATGTTACCGAACAGGGATTGTCCGCGCCGGTCGCGCCGAAAACTCCAGCGCCCAAAGAGCCCGAAAAGACCGCGCTCCCCGCGATGCCCCCTGCCGCGCCGGCCGCCAAACCCACAAAGTGAGAGCGCGCCTGCCGCGATGGCCGGTCGCGAGCGAAAATATCGTTTCTGCCGGAAAAGCTAGTGCGCCCAGATTTTGGCGGGATCCGCTTCGTAGGGGTAGACGTGGACCATCCAGTTGAAAATTTGCGGGTACCAGCGGCCGCCCGCCGCCTCGCAAGCCTCCTGAGTGGCGATCGAGCCGCGAAATCCAAATTGCTTGAGATCGACTTGCTCCAAAGGAGTGCCCTTCGGGGGCAGGCACAGATTGGTGTGCTTGTGCCAGCGCGCGACGCTCAGCGGAACTCGCGCGTTCAAATCATCCTCACTGGCACGCTTGCGGTCCGTGTACATCGCTCCCACCAGCTGGTAGCCGTCTGGCGTTCTTTTGTACAGCAACGAGGTCGGGTGCGCCGGATTGAATTCGTAGATGGCTTCGAAGCCATAGGAATAATTCGTGAAGTGATATTGCGGTTGCGGCACGTTGGGCATGAAAATCTGGTAGCCGTCGGCCAGCGCGACGCGATAGTCCTTGTATTTTTCGATGGCTGGCCGCAGTGCGGCGAGGATTTCGTCGGCGCGCTTTTCGTCGGCCGCATTCGCCGCACGCAGCGAGGTCATGTACATGTGCGCGCTCATGCTCTCGTCCATGTCGTCCATGTTGTGTCCGGACATGGCGTCGTTCGCCGCCTTGGCCGCGTCGGAGTTTTTGTCCGCCGCGCCCCCGGCCTGGTTCGCGCCTTGACCCATGTCCATGCCAGGCATGGAGCTCTGACTTTGCGGTGTGGGCTGCGCGCTCTGCGATTGCCGTGCGAAAAGAGTCTCTCCGGACCAGAACCCCGCGGCCGCCAGCAGAATGATTGCGAAAATCTTGATCTTCAGCGTACCAGTCATAATTTAACTCCCACTCAACTTAACGTTGCACCCTCCAAAAAGTTTCACACCACGCGCGCTGCGTCGCGGATGACCAAGGGACACCCAAATGGGACCATCGGCGCCAAGAATATAGAACTCCAGCGCCATCCTATCGACGAAACGAATCCCATCCCAGCGATTCAAGCGCACGGGCGGAGCCATCTTCGCGCTCCAGGACGATTTTTCGGGCGCGCGTAATCTCGCCGATCTGCGCCAGGGCGCGGAAGCCCGGCGCGGCCGCGAGAACTCCCGCGCGGACCGGGGGTACAGTGAAGAGCAGTCCGTAATCGTCGCCGCCGTGCAGCGCCATCGCCAGAGCATCGGACTGTGGTCGCGGCATCCTTTTATATAACTCAGTCGGAATCACCACGCGCGGAATGCGCTCAGCCCACACTCGCGCGCCCACGCCACTCGCGGCGCAGAGACGCGCGAGGTCCGTGGATAGCCCGTCGGAGATGTCCATCGCGGCGGAGGCTGCGCGACCGGCAGCCAGCCATCGTCCGAGCTCGATCGGAATGCGGGGGTAAAGGTGCGGCTGCAGCAGCACGCGGAGTTTTTTCCTTCCTCCGAGGCCGAGCCGGATCAGCTCGAGCCCAAGCTGCGCTCGGCCGAGCGGCCCGCTGACATATATAAGGTCGCCGGGCCGCGCGCCGGACCGCGTTAGAGCGCGGCCCGCGCCGATCTCGCCGATCACCGTGAGACTGAGGGCCACCTGATCGTTTTGGGTAGTGTCACCCCCCGCAATCTCGAGCTTCAACTCCCGGGTAGCTCGGCGCATGCCGCCAAGCAAGCCATCGAGCCATCTGCCCGTGAGCCGCCTAGGCAGCGCGAGAGTCAGCAGGAAGTATCGGGGAGTCGCGCCCATGGCGGCCAAGTCGCTTGTGGCGCGGACCAGTGCTTTGTATCCGACCGCGTCGGCCGGCGTGGCGTTGGGCGAAGAGTCGCCGAAGAAGTGCACGCCTTCAATGAACGCGTCGCAGGTGACCACCTGCTCTTTCCCAGATGGCGCGAAGATCGCGGCATCGTCGCCAATTCCCAGACGCAGTCCGAAACTCGCCTCGTACCTAGCGCCGCGCCCGCGCGTATTAAAGGACAGGGCCCGAGCAATCCGTTCGATCAGGTGACGTTCCGTGTCCATCCTGTACTTTCGGCCAGCTTGTGCATGCACCAATTTAGGCGTAGCTTGCGAGATAACGGTCTTTGGAATTATAGAGTGCGTATCACGGAGAAGCGAGTCCGGCGCGCCTATGCAAAATGGAAGAATAAGTTGACGCCCCACGGTGTGGTCGCTAGAATCCCTTGGGTCTCGAACCAAGACTCGCGGTTCAGGCTCATGCAACAATCGGCGTCCTACGGCGGGGGCTCGAGGACGACCTTCAAACGATCTGTTCTGATTTCTGGCTTAGACTAAGACCAAAGAAAAAACGACGATGAAGGGCACACACTACACGTTTTTTATTGCTGACAGCGCCTCAGGCGGCATGCGCCGGGTGCGTGTGCCGTTCTACGTGCTGTATGCCCTGGCTATGTTTGCGCTGGTTGGCGGAATTACGGTCGCTGCGGCGACGGGATCCTACACCCGCATGCTGTGGAAGGTGACCAACTACAATTCGCTGCGCGCCCAGCAGGATAGCCTCACGGCCCGATACCACGAGTTGCAGACGCAGGTGAAAGACACCAATCAGCGGTTGACGTCTCTCCAATCGCTCGCTAGCGAAGTCGCCATGGCTTACGGCATCAACCGCTTTCATACGACTCCCTTTGCGCTGACCGACGTCCCGCAAGAAGCCAGCGCGCAATACGAGCTTTCCGTGGATGAGTTCAGCTATCTGGAAAAGAATGCGACCGCCGTGGCGCTCTCGAGCGATGGACTGCGGCTGCTCCCCTCGCCGCAGATGAGCACCCTCGGCATCGTGCCCTCGATGTGGCCCGTGGTCGGCGAGATCACCGGACACTTTGGCGAGCGGCTTGACCCCTTTAGCGGGGAAGGCGCGTTCCACGCGGGAATTGACATCGCCTCGCATTACGGCGATTCAGTGCACGCGGCTGCGGACGGTATCGTCACCTACGTGGACCGTCGCGCCGGATACGGGCGGCTCGTTATTGTGGATCACGGCTTCGGTGTGACCACCTGGTACGGACACCTTTCCGCTTTCAAACAGCAGGTGGGCGCGCACGTGAAGCGCGGCGACATTATCGGCAACGAAGGCGACAGTGGACGTTCGACCGGGCCGCATCTGCACTACGAAGTTCGCATTTACAATACGCCCATCAATCCTTGGCAGTATCTAGTCCACGCCGATACCGCGGTCGGCACCAGCAACACCGTCGGCGACTAGCTTTTCTTCTGTTTTTTGTGCTTGGGTTACGAACCCGCCTGAAGTTTTCCCAACGATAATTTGATTTCGGCGAAGTGTGTTCGCCCGCGTTGGCGGAAACTCAACGACGCGTCGCTGGAACGCGCGAATCGGCGGCGGAGCCTGCGGACGAACCAGGAGCGCCGAGCATTTCCGGCGTGACGGCGATTGTGAGCCGCACCCAGCGGTCGTCGTGCGCGACCTTAATTTGGTTGATGAGTGCCACCATCAAGGCAGCCTCCTGCGAAGTCATCTGGTTTCGCGATTTTGGGTCGGAGAGGGCCATCGAGCCGAACATCCGAAGCCCATCGAGCAAAGTGGTGATCTCGCCCGAATGTATTGCGGAGTCGCATTCGGCGTCGAGCGCGACCACAAGCTCGCTGCCTTCGGGCTTTCCGGCCAGCGTAAGCCCGCGAATGCTGCGGATCAGATGATCGAACTGCGGAGCATTGTGCAGGCTGGCGTAAAAAGAGGGCGGCAATTTGTCGGTGCGGGCGACGGCGAAGAGCGGCGCGCCGGCCACCCGGTCAATGCGAGCCTGCGTCGCGGGATCTCGTGGTGCCTCGGCGGGGAGCGCGAGTAGTTCCGCGGCCCCCGGCCCGCTTGCGATGGCCAACCGCGTCGGCGAAAGGAATTCGAAGGCAATAGGCGGTGCGCCGGGAACTTCGAAAACCTCGTGCCCGTCTCGCGTGGTGGATTTGCCGGTGCGCAGCGCGTAAGCCCGGATTTTTCCCTGGTCGAAGCGGCCATCGGCGATGGCCAGTGCGCGATCCTGGCTGGTTCCGGTGGGCGTGGTATCGAGTGAAGCGGGCCACAAGGCGATTGCCGCGCGGTCCAGGTCGCGCGTGTAATCGAAGCCGGTGCCGCGAACGAATTCCGCGTAGTCGCGATCGGCTTGCGGTCCGGGCGCAGTCAGCCCGAGTGCGGCCGCAAGCGGCAGGCTAGGCATTTTGCGCAGCGCTTCCACGTCGGCAAACGCGATCACCGGCGCGTCTGCCGGCAGCTGGCCGAGCAGTTCCGGCGCGCGGCCCGAAGCGGCACCCGAGAAAGCGGAGCGCGTGCGGTGAAAATAGTAAAGGCCGCCGGCCACCGCTATTCCGGCGAGTGCCGCAACAACGATCAAAGCGCGCTTTGTGGAAGATAGCGGCACGAAGAATTCGAGTATAGGTTGCGGGCGAGCGCGGTGTAAAGTTTGAACGCAACAGTATCGATGCGACTGCGTGAATTCTGCCGGCCTTGCAACTTAACTGGCCGCGCTAGCGTCCAATCCATACCGGTCAATCGAAGCCTCATGAAAGATCAACCGTCACGATGCGCGGAATGCGAATAGCGGCAAAATTTGCGGCGATAGTGGCACTGGCGATTTGCGGCGCGAACCTGGTGCGAGCCCAAGCCACGCGTGCTTCCGCATCGAACGCTTCGATTTCGCAGGCCGCATCCGCATCGCTGCCCACAGCCGATCAGGTCCTCGACAAGTATGTGCAGGCCATCGGCGGACGCGCAGCGTGGGAAAAATTGCACTCGCGGACATCCCTGGGAACCATCGAAATTCCCACCATGAATTTGTCGGGCACTGTGATGGTTCACGAAAAGGCGCCCAACAGCATGCTTCTCGTGGTCATTCTTTCGGGCAACTCATTCCGCCAGGGTTTCGATGGCACCGTCGCCTGGTCGGACGATCCCCAAAATGGCGTGCAGGTAAAATCTGGGCAGGAGCTGACGGAAACCGTGCGCGATGCCGATTTCTATCATCCGATTGACATGAAGAAAATTTACGCGCATCTCGCGGTGACCGGCAGTGACACGATTGCCGGGGAGGCCGTGTGGGTGATGGAAGCCACTACTGCCGACGGAACTACCGACAAAATATATTTCGAAAAAGGGAGCGGGCTGATTCGGCGGGTTGAAGGCCAGCATCATTCTCCCCAGGGCGCCACAAAGTTCGTGGAAGACATCGAGGACTATCAGGAAATTGACGGCGTGAAGCTGCCTTACACCGTCAAGCAGTCCAGCGGCGATTCGATTTTCACAATTCATTTCGGCCAGGTGCAGCACAACGTGGCGCTCGATAATGCCGAATTTTCCAAGCCTGCTGCACAATAGGGCAAAGGGAGGCCTCGAAAATGGCCGATAAGTCGCGGTCTGGCAAGGGGTTTGCCGCAGGCGGGAAAGCTGCTTGCAATCCGATGGCCCGTATGATAATTTTGTTCGGTTTGGCGGTGCTGGCGTAGCTCAGTTGGTAGAGCATCTGATTTGTAATCAGAGGGTCGGGGGTTCAAATCCCTCCGCCAGCTGAGTTTGTAAGGACCGGGAATTTTCTTGGCTGGGATGCGGACTGGTTTCCTCGCGACAAAAGCGCTAGGGCTGGTGTCTTCGGACACGAGCCCTTTCTGCATTGCGATGTACCTCGCGGTCTACCCCGCGATGTACCCCGAATAGCGGTCCGGTTCTGTTCTGGTTGGGCACGTGGCACGTTAAAGTTGTGTCCCAAGCTTTTTCAGGCGCCGCCTTCAAAGTAGCCCTGAAAACGGCGCAAGACGCAATGGGCACCCGGGATTACGCCGAGTTGCCCGGCTCGCGCCCTGAACAATTTCGCGGACGGGTGGGTGAGTGGCTAAAACCAGCAGACTGTAAATCTGCCGCTCCTTGCGGGCTACGGAGGTTCGAATCCTCCCCCGTCCACCAGCGTTCTGCAGGATCGCAGGCAATCCGGCGGCTGGCCGACAAAAACCGGCGAAGAGATTTTGCATCGCAGTGAAAGTGTGGGATCTAGATTCAGAATCAGCGGAAAAATTCAGCAGTGCGGCTCTTGGCGCGGCATCCCCGGCGGCGCCGAAAAAGCTAACGACAGAGGTCAGGAGTGCGGGGAAACCGGTTCGCGCCTGGGTAGCTCAGCTGGTAGAGCGCGTCCTTGGTAAGGACGAGGTCACCGGTTCAATCCCGGTCCCAGGCTCCAGACTTTTTTACGGTGGGCATGAGCGGGGGTAACTCAGTGGTAGAGTCTCTGCCTTCCAAGCAGATGGTCGCGGGTTCGAGTCCCGTCCCCCGCTCCATTGCATGGCCAGACGCGGCAGCGGTTGCAGATAACAGGCGGTACGCGGCGCGAGCCGCGCAGCTCTCATACAAAGGATAGGCGCGATGGCGAAAGAGAAATTCGAGAGGGTCAAGCCGCACGTCAACATAGGGACGATCGGGCACATCGATCACGGCAAGACGACGACCACGGCGGCGATCACGAAAGTATTGAGCAAGAACAACCCGAAGGTGTCGTTCCGCGCTTTCGACACGATCGATAACGCGCCGGAAGAGCGGGAGCGGGGCATTACCATTGCGGTTTCGCACGTGGAGTACGAAACGGCGAACCGTCACTACGCGCACATCGATTGCCCGGGCCACGCGGACTACGTGAAGAACATGATCACGGGCGCGGCGCAAATGGACGGCGCGATTCTGGTGGTGGCGGCGACCGACGGGCCGATGCCGCAGACGCGGGAACACATTTTGCTGGCGCGGCAGGTGGGTGTGCCGTACATCGTGGTGTTTCTGAACAAGTGCGACGTGGTGGAGGATCCGGAATTGCTGGAGCTGGTGGAATTGGAAGTTCGCGAGTTGCTCAAGAGCTATCAGTTTCCTGGGGACACGCTACCTGTGATTCGCGGATCGGCCTTGAAGGCCCTGGAAGGCGATGCGAAGTGGGAGAAGTCGATTTTGGATTTGATGGAAGCGGTGGACAAGAACATACCGATGCCGGTGCGGGATATCGAGAAGCCGTTTGCGATGCCGATCGAAGATATATTTTCGATATCGGGTAGAGGGACGGTGGTGACGGGGAGAATCGAGCGGGGCAAGGTGAAGGTGGGCGAGGAAATCGAGATTGTGGGTTTCCGTCCGACGATGAAGAAGACGGTGACGGGCGTGGAGATGTTCCGGAAGCTGTTGGATGAAGGAATGGCGGGCGACAACGTGGGATTGCTGCTGCGGGGGACGGAAAAGGATGAAGTGGAGCGCGGGCAGGTGCTGGCGAAGCCGGGATCGATCACGCCGCACACGAAGTTCAAGGCGGAAGCGTACGTGTTGACGAAGGAAGAGGGCGGGCGGCACACGCCGTTTTTCACGGGCTACCGGCCGCAATTTTATTTTCGGACCACGGACGTGACCGGAGACGTGAAGCTGCCGGCGGGAGTGGAGATGGTGATGCCGGGAGACAACATATCGGTAGAGATCACCCTGATCACACCGGTGGCGCTGGAGAAGGGATTGCGCTTTGCAATCCGCGAAGGCGGCCACACGGTGGGAGCCGGCGCCGTCGCCGAGATCATCGAGTAAACATGCCAAACGGAGAAAAAATTCGGATTCGCTTGAAAGCGTACGACCACCGCATTCTCGATCAATCGACGAAAGAAATCGTGGACACCGCCAAGCGCACGGGCGCGGAGGTGGCGGGACCGATTCCGCTGCCGACGGTGATTAACCGCTGGACGGTGCTGCGGTCGCCGCACGTGGATAAGAAATCACGCGAGCAGTTTGAGATGCGCACGCACAAGAGGCTGATCGATATTCTGGAGCCGACGCCGGACACGGTGGATGCGCTGATGAAACTCGATCTGCCGCCGGGCGTGGACGTGGAAATCAAGGCGTTCGGCCGGGAACACGCGACGAAGTAAGGTTTCGGAAGAAAACTTAAGACGAAGAGAGCGGACGAAATGGCTGTCAACGGAATCTTGGGAATCAAGCTGGGAATGACGCAGGTCTTCGCGGAAGACGGCACCGCGGTGCCGTGTACGGTGCTGCAGGCAGGCCCATGCGTGGTGGTGCAGCGCCGGACGAAAGATAAGGACGGCTACGACGCGGCGCAGATCGGCCTGGTGGAATTCATCAAGCCGCAGCGTGTGACCAAGGCGCTTACCGGACATTTCAAGAAAGCCGGCGTGGCTCCCATGCGTTATGTCCGCGAAGTGCGCCTGGAAGATTCGAAAGACGAAACAAAACCGGGCGACCGCGTGCTGATCGAAAGTTTCCAGGTCGGCGAGCTGGTGGATGTGACCGGCGTGAGCAAGGGCAAGGGCTTCGCGGGCGGCGTGAAGCGCTGGCATTACCGCGGCGGCGACGCTTCGCACGGTTCGATGTTCCATCGCGCGCCGGGCGGCATTGGCGCGAGCTCGTTTCCCTCGCGCGTCTGGAAAGGGCAGCATTTTCCGGGACACATGGGAGCGGAGCGGAAGACTTCCAAGAATTTGCGCGTGATTCGCATCGACACCGATGAAAACCTGCTGCTGGTGCGGGGCGCGGTGGCGGGACCAGCGGGAAGCTACATTTACATTCGCAAGGCGAAAACGGCGAAGTAAGCGCCAACGGACGAAAGAGACGAACATGCCTGTTGTGGACGTGAAGAATCTGGACGGCAAGAAAGTGGGCGAGATCAGCCTGGCCGATGATGTGTTCGGCGCGGCGGTCAACCGGAATCTGCTGCATGAAGCGGTGCGGCACTATCTGGCAGGCGAGCGCGCGGGCACGCATAAGACCAAGGACAAGAGCGAAGTGAGTGGCTCGGGCAAGAAATTGTGGAAGCAGAAAGGCACCGGTCGCGCGCGCATCGGCTCGATCCGGTCGCCTCTGTGGCGGCACGGCGGAACGGTGCACGGCCCGGTGCCGCGCAGCTACGCCTATGCGCTGCCAAAGAAGATGGTGCTGGGCGCGCTGCGATCGGCGCTCTCGGCAAAAGTGCTGGAGCAGAAACTGACGGTGGTGGAGGGCTGGCAGCTGGAAACGCACAAGACCAAAGCGTTTCGCCAGGCGCTCGGCAAGCTCGAAAAGGATACGACCTCAATTTTGCTGGTGGAGAACGGCGACAACCTGAATTTGCAGCGCGCCAGCCGCAATCTGGAGGGCGTGACGCTGGTGGCGGCCACGGGCCTGGAAGCGTACGACCTGCTGCGGCACGACAGGCTGATGCTGTCGCGCGACGCGGCAGCGAAAATCAGCCGCGCTCTTTCGGCGACCAAGCCGGAAGCGCCGGTGCAGATTGAGCCGGCGCCGTCCGCAGCTGTTGCGGCGCGAAAAGCGGACGAGAAGTCCGCAGCCCCCGCAAAGCCCGCGGTGAAGAAGGAAGCGCGCGAGAAGAAAGCGGCACCCAAGACCAAGACGCCGGCGAAGAAGAAGTCCAAATCCGCGGCCAAGCCGAAAGCGAAAAAGGGATAAGCGATGGCGACCAGGCTGTTTCAAGTGATCCGGCGTCCAATCATCACCGAGAAGGGATTGGCGGTGAAAGAGACGCAGCATACGGTGGTCTTCGAGGTCGCCTCGGACGCCACCAAGACGGAGATCAAGGAAGCGGTGCAGCGCGTGTTCAAGGTGAAGGTGGATCACGTGCGCACGGCAAATTTCCACGGCAAGTTTCGCCGGCGGGGACGCGCCGAAGGGCATCGGCGGGACTGGAAGAAAGCCTACGTCAGGCTGGCAAAAGATTCGAAGATGATCGAGTACGCGGAGAATTTGTAGCACTGAGGGCGCGCTCGCAACGAGGCAAGAGGCAACGATGGCACTGAAAACATTTAAACCGTACACGCCCTCCCGGCGATTCTTGACGATGCTCGATAAGAGCGAGATCACCAAGCAGACGCCGGAGAAATCGCTGGTGGAAGCGAAGAAGCGCACCGGCGGACGAAATTCGCACGGCGAAGTGACGGCCTGGCACCGCGGCGGCGGCCACGCGAAAAAATACCGCATGATCGATTTTCGCCGCGAGAAGAAGGGCATTCCGGCGAAGGTAGCTACGATCGAATACGACCCCAACCGGTCGTCACGGATCGCGCTGCTGCATTACGCCGACGGCGAGAAGCGCTACATCTTGCAGCCGGTGGGCCTGGAAGTGGGCATGACGGTGCAGAACGGCGAAGGCGCGGATATCCTGCCGGGAAACGCGCTGACGTTTCGGCACATCCCTCCCGGCACGATGGTGCACAACCTGGAGCTCTACCCGGGCAAGGGCGGGCAGGTGGTGCGCGCGGCGGGCGGATCGGCGCAGTTGCTGAGCAAGGAAGGCGAGACGGCTCTCGTGAAGCTTCCGTCGGGCGAAGTGCGGAAGTTCAGCGTGGACTGCATGGCTACGGTCGGGCAATTGGGCAATGTGGACCATGAGAACGTCACGTACGGAAAAGCAGGACGCACGCGGTGGCACGGCAAGCGGCCGACGGTGCGCGGAGTGGCCATGAATCCCGTGGACCATCCGCACGGCGGCGGTGAAGGCCGCGTGAAGGGCAATCACCCGCAGACTCCGTGGGGATTCCCGACGCTGGGCGCGAAGACGCGCAAAAAGCGGAAGAGCGATCGCATGATCGTGGAGCGGCGCAAGCCGTAGTGCGGGAGAAACAGAAACCATGAAGCCGGCGCGGCGGGGAATCGGGAGCATCAAGATGACAGCGACACGAACGTCGCGGCGTACGGCACGACGTAGCGCGCGCCGAACCTCAGGGAGGGCCTCGCGAGCCTCCGCAACACCACGCAAGACGGCCACGCGGCGCGCAGCCAAGCCGGTGAAGTCAGCAGCCAAGCCGGCGCTGAAGCAGAGTTCCAAGGCGGCGGCCAAGCCAGGGCTGAAGATTGGCTCGAAGCTGAATCCAGCGCCGCAAGTGATGTTCCGTTTGTGCCGCAAAGGCTGGGCCGTAATCGTGGAAAAGATTCCCAACGCGCAGGGGACGCGGTTTGTATGTCCTTTCTGCCCGTTGTCGCACCGCGTGCCGGGGCCGGTTCGCGGATTCAAGAGAGTTCGCCGGGCGCAGTACATCAAGATGCGCCGGGTAGAGGAGTAGGTCGACCGATGCCGCGTTCGCTTAAGAAGGGTCCGTTCATTGACGCTCCGCTGCAGCAGAAGGTGGATGCGCTGAACGCACGGAACGAGAAGAAAGTGATCAAGACGTGGTCGCGCCGCTCGACGATCCTCCCGGACATGATCGGGCACACGATCGCGGTGCACAACGGCCGAAAATTCATTCCGGTGTACATCACCGAGCAGATGGTGGGACACAAGCTGGGCGAATTTTCGCCGACGCGCACCTTCAAAGGGCACGCCGTAAAGGCCGCGATGGAGCGGGCGGCGGCCGCGGCAGGCGCGCCAGCAGCGCCGGCAGCAGCACCGGCGGCAAAGGCATAAACCATGGCGAGCGGAAAAACGCAGGGACCGGGACAGATACTGGGAATGGCGAACACGCGGTTCGTGCGCGTCTCGCCGCAGAAGGCGCGGCTGGTCGTTGATCTGATCCGCGGATTGCAGGCGGGCCATGCGCTCGAGACGCTGCGCTTCACCAAGAAGCGGGTGGCGAAGGACATCGAGAAAACGCTCCGCAGCGCGATCGCCAATGCCGAACGCAAGGCGGACGACGCCGGCGAATCGCTGGACGTGGATGCGCTGTTCGTGACGCGTTGCTTCGTCAACGAAGGGCCGCGCTGGAAGCGGATGCGCCCGGCGCCGATGGGGCGCGGCTTCCGCTATCAGAAACGCACGGCACATATTGTGGTGGAGGTGGCCGAGCATCAGCGGGCCGCCGAGGGGCGCGCCGCGGCGGCCATCGCGGAGGCCGAGGCATCGAAGGGCGTGAAGGGCGCGATGCGCAAAGCGCGCAAAGCGATCGAGCAACGCAGCAAGCAATTGCAGAAAAAGAAGAAGTAGGAGGGCAGGTTGGGTCAGAAAACACATCCGTACGGATTTCGGCTGGGCTACAACAAGAACTGGAAGTCGCGGTGGTTCGCCAAGCGCGACTATGCGGACTTGCTGCACGAAGACGTGGCGCTGCGCAAGCAGTTGAAGGACAAGCTGCGCTCGGCGGGCATCAGCGGCATTGATGTGGAGCGCGCCGCGAACAAGCTGGTGGTGCGCATCTACACCGCGCGGCCCGGGATCATCATCGGGCGCAAAGGCTCGGAGATCGACAAGCTGAAGAACGAAGTGCAGAAGCGCACCAAGCGCGAAGTGCACATCGACATTCAGGAAGTGCACCGGCCCGAGCTGGATGCGCAACTGGTGGCCGAGTCGATTGCGCTGCAACTGGAAAAGCGGGTGGCCTTTCGCCGGGCGATGCGCAAGGCGGTGGATTCGGCGCTGCGATTCGGCTGCAAGGGAATCAAGGTGCGCGTGGCGGGCCGCTTGAACGGCGCGGAAATCGCGCGCAAGGAATGGTATCTGCAGGGCCGGCTGCCGCTGCAAACGCTGCGAGCGGACATCGATTTTGGCACGGCGGAAGCGCACACCACGTACGGCTTGATCGGCGTGAAGTGCTGGGTCTACCAGGGCGAAAAAATACCGCAACGCGGGAAGCCCGAAACCACAAGCGCGCAAGCGTAAGGACACAGGCGAACGAATATGTTGATGCCGAAGAAAGTAAAGTACCGCAAGCAACAGCGCGGGCGTCGCACGGGAAAAGCGTGGCGGGGCGGAGCGCTGGCGTTCGGCGAGTACGGGCTGAAGGCTTTGGAGCCGGCTTGGATCACCGACCGGCAGATCGAAGCTTCGCGCGTGGCGATCACGCGGTTCATCAAGAGGGGCGGCAAGCTGTGGATCCGGATTTTTCCGGACAAGCCGTTCACCAAGAAGCCTGCCGAAACTCGAATGGGTAAGGGCAAAGGTCCACCGGAGAAGTGGGTGGCGGTGGTGAAGCCCGGCAGGATCATGTTCGAGATGTCGGGCGTGGACCTGGCGACGGCCAAGGAAGCGATGACGCTGGCTTCGCATAAGCTGCCGATCTTGACGAAGTTCATCTCGCGGGCGGAGGAACTGTGATGGCGCGGCACGTGGTAAAGATTCGAGAGATGGACAAGAACGAACTCGAAGTCCAAGAGCGCGAGCTGGCCGAGCAGATATTCCGCCTGCGATTCCAGCTTTCCACCGGGCAATCCGAGGGGCTGAAGAAACTGCGGGAAGCGAAGAAGCAGTTTGCGCGGGTGAAGACGCTGCTGCGAGCAGACGAATTGAGGAAAGCGTAATGGCCAACGAACAGACGGCGGCAGTCGAGCGCGGAGCCCGCCAGGAGCTGCTCGGCGTGGTGACCAGCTCGAAGATGAAGAAGACCATCGTGGTGAAGGTGGTGCGCGCGACGCAGCACCGGCTGTATCACCGGGTGGTGCGGTCGGCGAAGAAATACTACGCGCATGATGAGACCAATCAGGCGCGCGTGGGCGATACGGTGCGGATCATTTCGACGCGTCCGCTATCGAAGCTGAAGCGGTGGCGGCTGAAAGAAGTAGTAGCGCGCTCGACGCGCGTAGCCTAAGCCGAGACGGGATCAGGGAGCGCGATTATGGTTCAGATGAGGACGTGGCTGACGGTGGCCGATAATTCCGGCGCGCGACAGATCACCTGCATTCTCCCATTGGGAGGAGATGCGGGTCTGACCGCGGGCCTGGGAGACATTATTACGGCGGCGGTGAAGGAGGCGACGCCGGACACGCAGGTAAAGAAGGGCACGGTGGTGCGCGCGGTGGTGGTGCGAACCAGGAAAGAGCAGCGGCGGAAAGACGGGACGTACATCCGGTTCGACGACAACGCCGCAGTCTTGATCAACGACGCGAACGAGCCGATCGGCACGCGCGTCTTCGGGCCGGTGGCGCGTGAGCTGCGGGACAAGAAGTTCACCAAGATCATTTCGCTGGCTCCGGAGGTCTGGTAGGCGGACATGAGAGAACCCAAAGTAAAGCCGGCGCCGATGGGCATTCGCCACGGCGACATCGTGAAAGTGATGGCGGGGCGGTCGAAGGGCAAGACGGGGAAAGTGCTGTCGGTGAATCGCTGGAAGAATACGGTGACCGTCGAACATGCTCAGATCATCAAGCGGCATACCAAGCCGAACCCGTCGAAGAATATTAAGGGCGGAATTCTGGATAAGGAAGGGCCGATCAACGTTTCGAGCGTGATGCTGGTTTGCCCGGGCTGCGGGAAGCACGCGCGAGTGGGCCACGTAACGCTGCCCGACGGCACCAGAGCGCGGGCTTGCCGGCGATGCAACACGACGTTTGAAAATTAGCGTCGAGGACTGATTTCAAGAAGCGAGTGTCAGGACTGGGTTTCAGAACCGATTGAAAACGAGGCCAGGGATCGATGATCAGCCGTTTGCATGAGAAGTACCGCAAAGAGACGATGCCGGCGCTTTCCAAGCGTTTCGGCTACACGAACGCGATGGCCGTGCCGCGGGTGCTGAAGGTGACCATCAACATCGGCATGGGCGAAGCAAGCGCCAACCCGAAGCTGCTGGACACCGCGGCGATCGAACTGGGACAGATTGCGGGGCAGAAGCCGGTGATCACGCGGGCCAAGAAGTCGATCGCCAACTTCAAAATTCGCAAGGGCATGCCGATCGGCTGCATGGTGACGCTGCGCGGCGAGCGGATGTACGAATTTCTGGATCGCCTGACGGCGGTAGTGCTGCCGCGCGTGCGCGATTTTAAGGGATTGCCGCCGACCTCGTTCGACGGGCGCGGTAACTACACGCTGGGGCTGAAGGACCAGTTGGTGTTTCCGGAGATCGATTACACGCGGGTGGACAAAATCAAGGGCATGAACGTCACGATCACCACGTCGGCGCGAAACGACGAAGAGGGACGCGAGCTGCTGAAGCAGCTGGGCGTGCCTTTCCGGGCGTAAGGCGCAGGGATCAGGGAGAGCTAGAACAATGGCGCGCACCAGTCAGATGGCGAAAGTCCGGAAGAAGCTGAAGTTCAAGATCCGCCAGCGCAACCGCTGCAGAATTTGCGGGCGTCCGCGCGGAGTGCTGAGCAAGTTCCAGATGTGCCGCATCTGTTTCCGGGGCCTGGCGCTGAAGGGCGAGATTCCTGGAGTGGTGAAGGCCAGTTGGTAGAGTTCGAGAAAGTATTGAGAAACGGGATTTCGAGGAAGGGTGGAAAAGGTAAGCGAGCATGACGACCGATCCGATAGCCGATCTTCTGACGCGAATCCGCAACGCCGCGCGAGCCAAGCATGCGCGGGTGGATATGCCTTCGTCGAAGCTGAAAGTGGAAATCGCCAAGATACTGAAGGACGAAGGATACCTGGCGAACTTCAAAGTGGTGGAAGAGCAGAAGGGCAAGAAGACGCTGCGCGTTTTCCTGCGCTACACGCCGGACCGCCGCAGCGTGATCACGGATTTGAAACGCGTGTCGCGGCCGGGCTCGCGGCGCTACGTGGGGAAGACGGACATCCGCCAAGTGGTGGGCGGAATGGGAATTTCGATCGTATCCACGCCGCGCGGGTTGATGACCGGACAAGCGGCACGCAAAGAAGGCGTGGGCGGCGAGATGTTGTGCGAGGTTTGGTAGAGAAAATTTGGAAGCAGCGTTTGGTAAAGGCGAGGACCTGAGAAAGCCATGTCGCGAATTGGGAACAAACTGATTCCAGTGCCGTCGGGCGTGAAAGTGGGCCTGAAAGACGGCGTGGTGGAAGTGCAAGGCCCGAAGGGCAAGATGACCGTGCCGCTGCCGAACGGCATCAAGTTCGAGCAGAAAGATGGCGTGCTGACGGCGACGCGCGCCACCGAACAGCATCGCGCGCTGCATGGCCTGGCGCGGGCGTTGGTGGCCAATGCGGTCACGGGCGTAACCACCGGGTTCAAGAAGGATTTGGACATCGTGGGCGTGGGATACCGCGCGGAAGTGAAAGGCAAGAACGTGGTGTTGGCGCTGGGATATTCGCATCCCGTGGAGTTCCCGATTCCCGAGGGAATTCAAGTGACGGTGGAAAAGCTGACTCACATGGTGGTCTCCGGCGCCGACAAGGGCCAGGTAGGCCAGGTGGCGGCGAATCTGCGCGCGCTGCGTCCGCCCGATCCGTACAAGCAGAAGGGCGTGCGCATCACCGGCGAGCGGCTGAAGAAGAAGGCTGGCAAGGCTGGCGCGAAGGCCGGCGCGGCATAAGAGTAAAGGAGAACCAGCGTGGCGGTTACAGTTCGCAGATTATCCACCGATGCACACCGGCAGCGCCTGCACAAGCGGCTGCGGCAGAAGCTGGCTGGAACCACGGAGCGTCCGCGCCTTTGCGTGCATCGCTCGACGAAACATATCCGGGTGCAGGTGATTGACGACCAGACGGGCAAGACGCTGGTCTCCGCCAGTTCGCTGGATGCGGAAGTGCGGAAGATTATCAAGGGCGGCGGAAACATCGCTGCCGCGAAAGTGGTGGGCAAGGTGATCGCCGAACGAGCGCGCGCGAAGGGCGTCGAAAAGGTGGTCTATGACCGCGGTGGCTATCAGTATCACGGCCGCGTGCAGGCGCTTGCTGAAGCGGCCCGGGAGGCGGGCCTGAAGTTCTGAACACTATGCCGAAACAAGAACTCAAAGACACGCTGTCGGTGCGGCGGCCGGTGGATGCGAATCAGGCCAGCCTGAAAGATCAAGTGGTGGCGATCAACCGCGTCACGAAAGTAGTGAAGGGCGGAAAGAACCTCAGCTTCTCGGCGCTGGTGGTCGTGGGCGACCAGGGCGGACACGCGGGATTCGGGATGGGCAAGGCACGCGAAGTGCCCATGGCGATCCGCAAAGCCATCGAGCAAGCCAAGAAGAACATGGTGAAGCTCAACCTGAAAGGCTCGACGATCCCGCACCAGGTAATCGGGTATTACGGGTCGGGGCAGGTGCTGCTGAAGCCTGCGCCGGAAGGAACGGGCGTGATCGCCGGCGGCGCGGTGCGCGCGGTGATG